>CASEBB010000013.1 GCA_949286015.1 uncultured Succinivibrionaceae bacterium
GTGGACTATCAAGGGCACGCAAGTGTCACGCCTACTTTTGCCGAAAAGGCTTCTTCTGGTCCAGGAGAATCCCCAGTCGTAAGACTGGGGAGGCTTCAAAACAAGCATTGCTCTGCGTAGAACCAGAGCTTAGCCGTTATTCTCCATGCCAATCAGGTCAAAGTGCTTAGTGCTCACCACCAGCGTAAACTTATCCTGCTGTGGCTTGCGGCACTTAATCTCAATCACCCGTGAGGACATGTTGTAGTACCAGCCACTGTCAGCAGCGGCAAAGTCATCCGGAACCAGATAGCGCGTCAGCTCCTCACCCTCACAGCTGACAAAGAGCGCGCCTTTAAGCTTGCTCACCACCTGTACGTACAGCTGCTCATAGGAGTGCTCATACGAGCCTGTCTTGTCAAACTTAAGCTCCAGATGCTCGCCAGGAGTTACCGTAATCCTAGTCTGAGCGTACACTCCCTGCTCAAAGTCCTTACTGTGGCCATCATCTTCGTAATAATCAAAGCTAAATGGCTCCGTAGCGGACGAAGCTGCCACCAACACCTGTAAGGTCTTGACCTGATCAAAGACAATGCGCTTGATGTCGTCTGAGGTGATAACAATGGAGTTATCACGCAGGAACATTGGTATGGTCGTGCTCGTCACTGGGTAGTTAACGACCTGACCGCCCTCATAGGCCTTAAAGTTGTCATTGAGGTCATACCAAGTCACACCTGCAGGCAGGTACAGTGGACGCTGGGTCTGACCCTTTTCCAGCACCGTCGCCACTAAGAGTGATGGGCCAAACATAAAGCTCAGGCTCTGGTCAGTTAAGCAGCGCGCATCCTGTTCAAACTCCATAAACAGTGGGCGCCACACTGGTAAGCCCTCAGTTGCCGCCACGCGCATCAGAGAATAGAGGTAAATGAGATGGCGATAGCGTAAGGCATATGCCGCCTTAATCTCCTCCATGTACTCTGGGTACATAAAAGGCTGCGTCACGGTGTTGTCGTTATTGGCGGAGTTCATGGTAAAGCGCGGCTGGAAGACACCATTTTGCACCCAGCGCAGCATCAGCTCCGCCTCAGGGGCGGGGCCTGCAAAGCCACCAATATCGCAGCCCATATTGGCCACACCGCTCACGCCCATGCCTAAGATGGTCGCGACATTAAACTTTAAGGTGCGCCATGAAGTGAGGTTATCGCCACCCCACACTTGGGCATAACGCTGCACACCGGCAAAGCCCGCACGGTTAATGATGTAAGGGCGCTCATTAGGGTAGACCGCCGCAATGGCTTTTTTCGCGGTATAGGCCATCATATTGGACTGAATACTCTTGTACTCCGCCATGGTGCCGCCCTTACCTTCGGCTGCCACCACCGCCTCGCGATCTTCTACACCATCAAACTCGTTATTGTCATTCCAGACGGTCTTGGTGCCCATCTTGAGAATGCGCTCTTGCAGCAGGTGTGACCACGCCTCACGACCTTGGGGGCCGGTAAAGTCCACAAAGTAGCCAGGGCCGCCCCACCATCTGCCCACGTAGTAAGGATCGCCTGCCACCTGCTTCTGCTGTGACTCAAGCTCCGCTTGTGGCTTTTTCACAAGGGCATCGCGCTCTAAGTAGTACTCCTTGTAAGGGTGGCCCATGAGCACGCCTGGCTTTAAGTTCGGGATAACGTTAATGCCCATGCCATTGAGCTTGGCAAAGAACTCCTCTGGCTTAGGGAAGCGGCGTAAATTCCAATTAAAGGTGTAGCGCAACTTGTCTTTTTCGCCTGCACTATAGCCACTGGCCAGCCAGAAGTTGTCTACTAAGATGCCGCTGTCGCGCATCTTATTAAGCACCTTGTAGATTTCCTGATCGCAGTCCTTATCCAGCTCGGCGTAGTACATGGTCGAGGCCGTAAAGCCCATCTCCTGCAGCGTTGGCATGGCGCTCTTACCGGTAAGATCGGTATAATGGCGGACTACGTCCTTAAGGTGAGGGCCATTGATGAGGAAGAGGTCAATATCGCCACCATCAACCTGATAGTAGCTGTAAGGCTCCCAGTAACCGCTGCGCTCGTTGCCCATGTCAAAGACCGCATCGTAGGAGTTGTTATAGAAGAGGCCGACGTAGTGGTTTTGCTGGTCGTTAACGCGCACATAAAATGGGATGTGCTTGTAAAGTGGCTCGCCACATTCAGGATCGTGGCCAATAGCATCCTTAGGGCAGAGGCGCATGTGACGGCCGCGCTTGTCTAAATAGCCCGTCTTTTCACCAAAGCCAAAGAAGTGATCATGCTGCTGATCGATGAGGTTGTAGTGGGTGAGGCGTCCTAAGTGATCCTTATCAAAAGCACGCTCGGTGAGGTCTGAATAGACCACTGCACCGCTTAACTTATCGCGCAGCTTAAAGGACAGTGGGTGCTTGCGCATGATGAGCTCGACGTGCTCAGTGGCAAAAACCACCTCTTTCTCAGTATCGGCGGAGATCTCGGCCATAACGCCGCTGACGCGCTGGCGCTCATCAGCAAAGAGCTCATCGAGGTCATCGGCCCATGCGGTACGCACTAAGGCATAGGAGTGCTCGACCATGCCCTCACGCCACAACTGTTCTAAGCTCATGGCACTGTAGTCGGTGCCACGCGGATCAAAATGCACGCGCACTCTTAAGATGTCTGCACTGAGGCATTGGATTTTGACGCGGGCACCGGCGGCTAAGACAATATAACCGCATTCACCATCTTGCGTGAAAGCACGCACTTGCTGGACGTCTTTAACAAACATGACGCACTGCCTTTATTGGTTACGAGCAAACAAAAAGCGGCTCTACTCCCAGTTTGGTGGAGAAGGCACCCAGCCTACTCTGCGCACACTACTCTGCGGTGGCTAACACTAAGCGCCATAACCACCATGCAGGTGCTGGCCTCAAGGTGGGTGGCGACGTGGCGTGGTGGTATCCACCAAACACTCTGAGTAGAGCCCAAAAATCGAGGAAAGATTGAGGAGAGATTGAGGAAAGGCTGACACAGCCTATATGGAGCTAAAAACAGCAACAGCCGCAGCGGAGCACACTTTTAAGAGCGGGGCAGGTATGTGGTGAGCCACTGCTCCGAGGTCGCTACTACAAGGTACAAGTTAGCTACTTTGAGGCAGCAACAGTACCTCTGCACCTGCGACTACTCTGGACTTAAAACCGATCACCGTGCGCTCTGCTGCGCTCTTGCGTAGGGTTACACCTTGAGGTCAGTCCTGTGCCCCTAACACCTATTTCCCACCAAAAGTATGCACCCCCACTTTGCAGCGCCGTCGCTGCTTCATGGTGTCTCTAGGATAAAAGCGTTAACGCCCTTATCTCAAGGTAGCAAAGAGCGGCTGCGGACAAACAGACCTTACTGCCAACAGGCCTTGCTTTAGGACTTTGTAGGTGAGGAGAACTTTTGGTAAGAAAATCCACCTTAGTGAACTCTTGCTGTAGCAGCAGCTGCTGCTGCCAGCTCTGCTGAAAAAGAAAGCCGTGATGCGAATCACTCCACATCGCGGCTTGAGCTAATGTGAGATTACTCAGAAACCGAAGCAGCCGCCCACAATGGCGCCACCACACCACTCCACACCACTGATGCGTTTTATGCGGGCGGTAGCTGAGGCCCTGCCCCAGCAGAGCCTATACTCAGGAAGGCTGCATCTTTTCTGCTTCTCTGCGAGAGGATGCCCTTAGACTAAGCCCATCATCTCAGGAATAAAGAGCGAAATCGCTGGCACATAAGTCAGCACTAACAGGATCGCAATCAGCACCGCAAAGTATGGCAGCAGCATCATCGACACACGCTCGATCGAAATCTTGTTAATACCGCAGCCCACAAACAGCACCGAACCTACTGGTGGTGTCATCGAGCCAATGCACATGTTGAAGATCAGCACCACACCAAAGTGCACTGGAGACATGCCTAACGACACGCAAATTGGCAGGAAGATTGGGGTAAAGATCAGGATAGCTGGGGTGATATCCATGAACATGCCCACAATCAGTAAGATGAGGTTGATGAGGAAGAAGATCACGTACTTGTTGTCACTTAAGGACAGCAAGCCCTCAGCGATGGCATCAGGAATACCAGAGTAAGCCATTACCCACGACATCGCCGACGAGGTCGAGATTAAGAACAGAATGATGCCACTGGTGCAAGCACTGTCCACTAAGATCTTGGTGAACTTCTCCATGGTAATGGAGCGATAGAGCACCGATAAGAACAAGCAGTACACCACGCAGACCGCAGCACCCTCAGTAGCCGTGAACACGCCCGAAACAATACCACCGATTACGATGATAATGAGCAGGAAGCTTGGCATGGCATCTAAGGTGATCTTTAACGCCGTCTTTAAAGGCACCACACCAGTGGTTGGGTACTTGTGAGCACGGGCATAGAGGTAGGCCACCACCATTACACCCAGACCCATTAAAATGCCTGGAATGTAACCGGCCATAAACAGCGCCGAAATCGAGACGCCACCCACCACCGTGGAGTACACAATGAAGGCCGAGGTTGGAGGAATGAGCAGACCCGTAGGCGCCGAAGCGATGTTCACGGCCGTGGCATAGGCCATGTCATACTTCTCTTCCTTTTGGATTGGGTTGATACTGCCCCCCATAGCCGAAGCAGCGGCCACGGCAGAGCCCGCCAGCGCACCAAAAAGCATGTTACCTAAGACATTGGCCTGCGCTAAGGAACCAGGGATAAAGCCGCAGAAGAGCTTGGCAAAGTTAATCATGCGGCGGGCAATACCACCGTTATTCATGATGTTACCGGCCAAAATGAACAGCGGCACGGCCAAAAGCGAGAAGCTCTCCACACCGGAATTCATTTTCTGCATGCAGATGAACACGACCTGATCCCACGATAAGGTGGTAAGTGCAGTCACCACCGAGGAGATCAGAATACTGACGCTAATTGGCACGCTGAGCGCCAAAAGGCAGAAGAAGACGGCAAAAAGTACTACCGTCGTTAAGGCAATAGACATCGCTTATTTCTCCTGTGGCTTATCCGTATCGCTGCTCGTGCCAGAAGACTCAGAAAGCTCCTTGGCATCCACTACGACCTGCTCCATTTGCACCGCTGGCGCGCTTAAATCTACGCCCGTGATGTCCTCATAGAGGTTGATAATCTGGGCAATGATGATAAACACGCCAGAAATTGGCGCCATGCAGTACACCAACGAACGTGGGATACCTAACAGCGCGGAGTACTCCATGGAAGCGGAGATGGCCAGCTTGGTACCACCGTAGACGATGACGAGCAGCGCCACTAACAGGATCAGCACATCCACCGCAATGGTAATAGTGCGGCGCGGGCCCTCAGAGAAGCGGTCACGGACAAAGGTCAGCGCCATGTGCTCTCGTGAGGAGAATGCGTAGGCAGCACCAATAAAGCCTGTCCAGATCAGGCAGTCACGCACCAGCTCCTCAGTAAAGGAGGCGGGGTCATTCATGACGTAGCGGGTAAACACCTGCCACAGCACCAGCAAGGTCATAACGACCAAGAGCACGGTGCATAAGCGGGCTAAGACGTAAGTCATGCCGCGCTTTAACTTCCAGAAAAAGTAATACATAAACTCAGCGCTCCGTCTTAGATCTGATCAGCCTCTGCTTTGGTGGCGGTACCAGCACGGATATCGTCGATAAGCTGTAACAGGTGCTTTACGCCAGGATACTCCTCAGAGTACTTGCTGAGCATTGGCTCCGTAGCCTTGCGGAAAGCCTCTTTATCCACGTCGTAGACAAAGGTCACCCCCATTTGGTCACGTGCCTCGACCACCGCATCTTCGATGGCTTGATCCCACATATCTTGGTGCGCTACTGTGGAGTGACGTGCGGCCTCTTCCATAATCTGCTGATCCTCAGGACTTAAGTTATCCCAAGAGCGGCTGGAGATCACCAGCGCATCAGGAATCATGGCGTGCTGGTCGACAGAGTAGACCTTGCAGATTTCACCGTGCTTACCTAAGGTTAAGGCGGTCTCGTTGTTCTCGGTACCATCGATCACACCGGTTTGCAGCGAGGTAAAGACGTCACCATAGGACATAGCCACTGGGGTACCGCCCATCATCGATACCATCTCCGTTTGCGAGGCCATGTCTTGCACACGGATCTTTAAGCCGTGTAAGTCCTCAGGCTTACGGATTGGCTTGTCTACGGTGTAGAAGGAGCGAGCACCGGAGGTGTAGTAGGTTAAGGTCACAAAGCCCTTATCGTGGCTGGTCTTGAAGAACTCGTACATGGCATCGCTGTCCATGACGTTGTAGAAGTCTTCAGTGTCCTTAAAGACGTAAGGCAGACCAAAGGTGTGATAGGCATCCTGATAGGTCGCCAGCATTGGTGAGGAGACCTTAGTCATAGCAATCACACCGGCCATCACCTGCTCCATTTGCTCAAGCTCAGAGCCCAGCTGGCCGTTAGGGAAGATCTTGATCTTGATGCGCCCATTAGTGCGCTCAGCGACCTCATCGGCAAATTGCTGAATAGCGATGTGCACCGTGTGGGTTTCACTCAGACTGTGCGCAAGGGTCAACACCATTGGCTTTTCAGGCGTAGCCTCTTGGCTATTGGTGGCGCTTTGCTCACTACAGGAGCAGAGGCCGACCATGGCCATAGCGACCAGCGCCGCTTTGATTAGAGCTTTCATAGAAAAACTGACATCCTCTCACATTGCAACAACAACAAGACGCTGTATGGCCTCCACCACACAGCCTGTGGCCATCAGCAGAGCAGATGGCAATGGCTCTTTGCTCGTAAGCCCCAAGCTCACCGCCCCCACTCTCCTATCCACTATCAGGAATAACAAGACAGGAAAAGCAGAGGCTCAGCTGTGGCTACCAAATACCAGCAAACAGCCTTTTTGGCAGTGACACAGTCACTACTGTTCTGGATGGGAAAAGTCCGCAGCAGCACCTCCCAAACAGGTGCTATTGCGAGGCGCTTGCACCAAACACTACCGCGAGGCGCTAAGCTCAGCGCGGCGCTACCGAAAGGCGCTGCCGCTAAGGAACGACTGACTTAAGAGATGACGAGATTTAGGACAAGAGAACATGCCCATCTAAAAGTAGGCTCAGGCTAAGCTGCACCCTTTATCTCGAGGTGTAGGTTGTTGCCTGCACTCACCCCTGCCGCCGTCCGTTATGAGATCACTCACTCATCAGCGTTACGCCATACACTCGCACTACTGCGCAAACACTCTTCCCACAAAACCATTTCCCAGCAAACGCCAGCACTACTGACCATTACCACAAATCTTACCCCCTCAAGTGCTCCCTAAGCTCTGCTCAATTGAGCCCTGTAAGCAGCATAAAGAGCTTATGCAGCGCTGTTCTCAAGAGGTCATCTCAGATGATGATGATGACAACCGGCACAAGAAGCAACTCAGGGTGGTAAAACTTGCGGCAAAAGTCCTTACATGCCGATCATGTCAAATGGGGCAAAAGAGATCGTGACCTCGTAGTCCTGCTTGATCGCTGGGTACTTAATCTCCACGCACTTACGGCTCTGCGAGTAGTACCACGCGGCCGTAGCCTGCTCAAAGTCAGGACGGTGCAGCAGGTGCTCTAAGCGCTGACCATTAAGCTCCACATAGAATGGGCACTTCTCGTGGTGAATGACGTAGAGCTTGACCGCCTCAATCGGACTGACGAAGTCACCCTCATAGTGGAAGTTAAACTTGGTGAGGGTGCCAGCGTGCATGTCGATCGTGGTCTTTAAGAACTTGCCCTGCTCGTAATCGTAGGAGACGCCGTCATCCTCATAGAGGGTAAAGGAGCCATCCTTATCTGGAGCGGCAATGATCTCAAGGTGCTTGACCTGATCACGTTGCAGATTGCGGATCTTGTCCTCAGCCCCCGCCATAACCACCAGCGCACCCGAGCGCAGGAACATTGGAATCGAGGCTAAGTCTACAGGGAAGGTCACACTCTGCCCACCCTCGTAACGGGCAAAGGTCTTAAAGTCGTAGAAGACCTCACCTGAAGGGAAGTAGACCTCACGCTCAGTTTGGCCTTGGTGCAAGACGTTAGCGATCAAGAGCGAGGAGCCCAGCATAAAGGTCTCGGCCTCGTCATAGACCTGTGGATCCTGCTGGAACTCAAGGAGCATTGGGCTAAAGTAAGGTAATCCCGTCTCATGGGCGCGGTACATCAGCGAGTAAAGGTAAGGCGAGAGACGGTAGCGCAGGTTGATGGCATCGTGAATCAGATGCTTGCTGCCGGAGTACATCCATGGCTCAGTTACGGAGTTATCCACATTGACCGAGTGGATAGAGAAGCGTGGCTGGAAGATACCATTTTGTACCCAGCGCACAAAGAGCTCCTCCGTTGGGGCTGGGCCGTAGAAGCCACCGATATCCGAGCCTTGGTTGGCCACACCTGACAGCGACATGCCCAGCATGGTGCCCACGTTGTACTGTAAGGTCTCGTAGCAGGTTAAGTTATCACCAGACCACGTTTGGGCATAACGCTGAATGCCCGCGTGACCCGAGCGGCAGACCACAAATGGGCGGCGGTTTGGATAGTACTCGCGCAGGGCCTCGACCGTGATCTGGCACATGATGCTGCTGACCACCGACTTCATCTCAAGGACGGTCTTATCTAAGCCCTCAACCCACATGCGGCAATCTTTGTTGACGATGCTGTCAAGCTCACAGTTGTCATTCCACACACTGTAGCAGCCGTAAGCAAAGAGGTGATCCTTCAGCTGTTGCTTCCAGTAATCGCGGGTCTCAGGCTTCGTCAAATCAGCAAAATAGCCCTTACCACCCCACCACGTACCGATAGCTGGCTCATCGGACTTCTCTTCACGCACAAAGATGTGGTGCGCAAGCATGTCATCCATGTTAGGGTGCACGCAGAGAATGCCTGGCTTGACGTTAGGCGAGACTACAATGCCTAAGTCATCCATAGCCTTGAAGTAAGCGGCTGGATCAGGGAAGCGCTCATCGTTCCAGGTAAAGACGCAGCGCTTTAAGCCCGCAGTGGTGTTAGCGGTGCAGTAGCCAGAAGAGAGCTGGAAGCCGTCAATACCGATATCTTCGGCCTTGGCCGTCTCAATAAACTTGCAGATAGCCTGATCGCAATCCTTATCAAGCTCGGCGTAGTACATCGACGAGCCTAAGTAGCCTAAAGCAGCCTTTGGTAAGAGGATGCTCTTGCCAGTAAGGTCGGTGTAACGCTCGATGACCTCTTTGACCGATGGGCCCTTGATGAAGAAGAGATCGAGATCGCCCTTGCTCACACGCACAGTGGAGTGACGGTGCCAGTAATTGCTCTTACGACGGCCCATGTCGAAATCACACTCCGAGGAGGTGTGATAGAAGTAGCCGGAGGCAATTTTGGTGTGGTGGTTGAGCTTAATGTAGAAAGGGATGTGCTTGTAGAGGGAATCGGTGTACTGTGGGTCGTAGCCCATAGCGTCAGTTGGGCACATGGTCATAAAGGCCTGCGCCTTATTGAACTTGCCACCCTTTTCACCAAAGCCGTAGAAACCGTCGTCAGCCTCAATTTCGGAGGTGTGCACACGGCGGAAGTTGCTGTCTTCTTGTAAGGCTAAGTCCACACAGTCGCGGTGCAGCACGTTACCCTCAAGGTCTTGAATCTCGATCTGATATGGATCCTTGTGCACCATCACCTTTAAGGCGGAGCTTTGCAGGACAAAGCAGTCACCGTTATCGACTAAGGTGCTTGGTGCAACCTCGACCTTGTGGCGATAAGCGCGCATCATGTCGTCAGTGACGCTGTCCCATGCAGTCATGACCAGCGAGTAGGAGTACTCCTTAAAATCGCCATCGAAACCAGCGCGCATACGCACGATTTCTGGGGTCAAAAAGTAAAGGCGCACTGGGCAGGCATCAGTCTGAAGCTCGTAGTAGTTATCTTGAGCCTCACAGCTCAGAGCTTTGGTGCAAACGCGCATTTTTCCCTCATCCTTACGGCTAAATAAGAGCTTGACGCTAGCAGCGCCCGCCCACAGACATCGCCCTATCTGGGGTGAAAAGAGGACACTGGGCCACTACCATTTCAGCTGCGTACATAGTAAGGATTTTGCGGGGGCAAAAACTCCATAAAGATTGCGTGAGGCTAGCAAATTTTCAACATTTCTTGCACTTGTAGCAAAAACAAGATTAAGCTCACATTTCAGAACTTATCTGTAACGAAGCGCATGAACATCAGCTTTGCGCGGGAGAAAAGAGCGTATACTAACGGCCAAAGGTGAGGCTGACACGCACTACGATGTGCAATATATGCTTAGTCTGGTGAGCACATTCAAGTGGTGTCAAACACAGTTACAATCAAGCTTTAAGGCAAACTGACATACCAGTTTGACGCGACAATTGCAAAAGTCTCTGGTAGCAACTTTTGCGGCCACACCTAACGCGTAAAAGCTGATATTTAAGCCGTGGTGTGCTATCGAGGTGGAGCTGACAACTCAAAGCCTACAACGAGCGCAGTCACGACTAATGCCAACAGTCAGTATGGCGCATGCTCTCTCCTAAGATGCGGGTCTGACACAGCCGCACCAAAGTAAGCAAAAGCACTCACCTTACAGATTTCACCGGCTGCTTTAGCCGCAAGGTTAAAGCAGCTTGAGCGTCCCTGCTTGGCGCAGAGTTGGTTTCAACTATGCCCTACTGTGCTCAAGCACTGGTGCGCTGATGATTGGTACCACTGGCCATAAGAGGAATGCTGGTGGTATGGAGGTGTAGCTCCTGTTATGTGAGGTGACAAGGGCCACATATGGAGGAAAAGCAGTCCCGAGGCGCTTGAGTGCGCCCGTCGTGGCTGTGCTTTTATCTGCTTGAGCTCTAGCTACGCGGAGGAGGTGTAGTCAGGGAGGAAGAGCGAGGCAGAGTCATGAGGTGGGTTTTATGATCGACAACGCCGCCATCTTTATGCAGACCGGCTCTTCCATTGCTGCCGAGCGGATCAGCAGTGTGAACGACAACACGATGCAGAGTCACTTTCACCCTTACTATGAGCTCTTTTACCTAGAAAAGGGCACACGTGAGGTGGTGATTGGTGACCACTCTTTTAGTCTGCAACCACACGACTTTATTATCTTCCCCCCTTACACCATGCATCACTCCTTTTCTGGGCATGACATCGAGTTCTCCCGTGTGGTGCTGTACTTTAAGCCGGAGGTACTGCCCCCTGAGATTGATGCGATGCTGCAGCAGAATCTGCAGCCGCATACGCTGGTCTCGCCTGAGCAGAAATTGGACTTCTACCACCAGCTGTGTCAGCTCATCTCCGAGCAAGAGCATCCTGATTCGCTCTTTCATGATCAGGTGCTGTTCTTGCGCTTAGAGCTCTTGTTAATGTCAGGCCTGCGCTACCAGCGCACCGCGATTGAACCGCACACGAAGGCACGTATTGCCAAGATTGTGAAGTACATTCACAACCACTATGACGAGGACTTGGGGCTGGAGGCCTTGGCGACGCGCTTTTTCGTGAACAAGTACCACTTATGCCGCGAGTTTAAGCGCTTTACCATGTGCAACTTCGTGGAGTACGTTAACAAGATCCGCGTGCTGCATGCGCAGCGCTTGTTTGTGGAGAGCGACAAGACAATTACGCAGATTGCGATGGATGTGGGCTTTGGCAGCTTGACACACTTTGAGCGTGTCTTTTTCCAGCACACGGGGCAGAAGCCAAAGAAGATGTGCACCTTTATGCGGGAGCAACGTGACCACAATGGCATCAAGTCACTGCGGGTGCCACCTCTGCCATTAAGTGAGGCGCCAGTGACTGCTGATGTGCGCGCTCTGAATCGCGACAGCGCCACACTTGTGGTCTAAGAAAAGCCCAGCGCCAAGAGCTGAGCCCCTACCAGCATGCAGCGGAGCCAGATGCTGTGGTGCATCTGCCTCTGCTGCCACAGCACAAGGTCAACTTGTGACGCTTGCAAGTGCCAGCGCTGAAGACGGCGCGACCCTCTAAGTAAGTGGATCGAGGCGCCACTCCCGATCTTTTCCTGCCATAACCACAGGAGACGGCGCCCTCATACGTGACGGCTTTTCCGGAGCTCAGGTTAGAGCGCTGTGGCGTCTACACCCTCCAAATCAAAGACGCTGATGATCCTAAGCGTAGCTGGAGATTATGGAGCATGATAGCCACGTCTGTGCTGCTCAGCACTACCACTACCCGCAAGCTCTCACGTGGCTGCTATAGGGAGAGCCACCAACACTACGCGGGTACAGCCACTACTCTGGGTAGTGCTACTGCTACGACTGACAGAAGCTACCCCCGCTCAACGCCCTTGCCTGTGCCTACGCTCTGTCCCACCGGCTATCTGTCCTTAAGACGCGCCCGCGCATCCTTACCGGCCTCTTGTCTGCCTTTCCCCACCATACAAGCGCGACTTATACGTAGTGCCTCTCGGGGCTGGCTCTTAGCGGCTATTGCCAAAATCTCTGACTGCTTGGTAGATACCCTTAAAGGCGGCGACGACAGCACAGGCCAGAATGAGGTACTTAAAGCTCTGGTAGATGAACACCGCATGCGCCAAGTTCTGCTCAAAGACCTCATCACTGATGCCGTCACGATGGCCGTAGATGTACCACAGCTCACCGTAGAAAGCCCATGGCACTAAGGCCATGGCCAAAAAGAACATGGAAGAAGGGCGGCGTCTCTGCTTTTGCATGAGATAGGTGGCATAAACCAGCCACATTGAAGCCAGAGCTAAGACCACATACTCAAGGATATTGGCTGGTGTGAGCGGCGCGGAGATATAGGCTATGGCATACAAAGCCACTAAGTGCGCGCAGTTGATAAATATGTGGCGATACTCTTCCATGATGGCTCATCCCTGTGCTTGGCCTTTAGCTTACAGCGCCCGCCCCTGTAAAGTAGGCAGCGAGCGGTGCGTGCGCTTAGTGTAACGCATTTGTGAGCTGTGACCGTAGTTTTACGCGCTGCTGAGGCGCGCTAATGCTACAATGAGATTGCCTGTACTGCTGAGTACAGGGAGGCATCATGCCTAAACTTGGCTCTTTTGATCAAATCAACAAGTTAATTTGATAAGAATCAAAGAGCTTGGTACGAGTTATCTGCTGGCTATGTCTAATGCTCGAGCCTTACTTACGAGGGACGCCAGCGCCCATTGGTAAGGCTCCGTGTAAGCAATCTTTTCCGCCTTTCTTCCTGTCCTTGTCCTGCCTCTGCTCTTCTGCTTTCCCCTCAAGCGCAGCACAGTGCAGCTGATCGCCCTATTGCCATTATTCCAACCATTATTGGTCCCTACCATGCCCTGCAAACCGCTGCTGCCAGTGTTTTAGCCTGCGAGTGCGCTTGTGCGCATGAGGCCACTACGGTTTTGTGCACTACTCATGTGGTGATGCTACAATGATAATGCCTGTACTGCTGAGTACAGGGCAGCATCAAGCTGGGATCGCGACCTTTAAGATTTAGTTAAAGGTCTTATACGAGCCATTGCTGGCTATGTCAAATACTCGGGCCTTACTCTTAGGGATGCCAGTACCCGTAAGTGAGGCCCCGCGTAAGCGCTTTTTCTCGCTTTTCTTTATCCTTTCCTTCTTCTTCATACGCACAGCGCCTTGCTGCCTGCGTTCCTCTGTTTCCCTCTTGGTTTCCATTGTTCTTCTCAGTAGAGCCACTCTGCAAGGCAGACGCTGCCACCTTTAGCGTGCGCACTTTACCCCTTAGCAACCACTAAGTGAACGTGCTACAATGAGATTGCCTGCGCTACCGAGTGCAGGGGGTATTACGCCGCGACTTCGCTATTTACTGGATGTCTACTGCGTAGACTAGATGTAAATAGCTGGTACAAGTTCATGCTGGCAATGTTGAAAGCTCGGGCCTTGCTCTTAGGGATGCCAGTACCCATGAGTGAGGCCCCGTGTAAGCTTCTATCCTACCTTTACCCCACCTGCCACAGCATCGAAAGCATCCCCCTCTCCTGCTTCCTCTCATAGAACGCTGTAACCACCTCTATACTCACGACCTCTCTACCACAACCATTCGCACCTACCACCACAGCTACCAAAAGCTCTTACCACCTCTGCCTTTACCCCTCTTACTCCTGCGCAAACGGCTTATTTATCAGCAAAAACAGACTTTTGTGATATTTTTCACAAAAAGCTTTACGCTCCTAATTCATTCTGCTACAATAGCCGCCGTTCGATGCTCAGGGGCAAACGCCACTGCGTCAAACCCGCACTAATATCAGCTTAGTGTGGCCTCATCTCTGTGCTGGATTAGCTCAGTCGGTAGAGCAGTTGATTCGTAATCAAAAGGTCGCAAGTTCGATTCTTGTATCCAGCACCACTTCTCTTCTTTCTCTCTTTCCTCTCTTTCCTGATCCTGCTGCAAAGCTTCTTTACGCCCTTTCTGTCGCGCTATTCTTACCTACAAGTGTCTTGTTGTGCCTATTCTGCATGTGCTCTGGCTTCGTCAGTTACACTGCTTAGGCTGGTGTTGTGACCACAGCTCCTGCAAAAGAGCTCCTACCTGATCCTTCGCGTGTCCACACAAGCCTACAAAGCCAGCGAGGGTAGCAACATGTGACTTGAGGAAAGGATATGTTGCCGCTACCCCCGTGGCACTCTTTACCCCCGCTCTGGCAGTAAGCCCTTGGTCTTGATAAAGGAAATCACTGTGTCTAAGCCTTCTTTGGTGAGCATATTGGCAAAGACAAAGGGTCTCTCCCCGCGCATCTTCTTCGCATCACGCTCCATCACCTCTAACGAGGCATGAACATACGGTGCTAAGTCGATCTTGTTAATCACCAACAGATCAGAGCGCGTAATACCAGGGCCGCCCTTACGTGGAATCTTATCGCCCTCAGCCACATCGATCACGTAGATGGTGAGGTCAGCTAACTCGGGACTAAAGGTGGCAGCTAAGTTATCGCCACCACTCTCAATGAAGATCACATCCAGATGCGGATGGCGCTGATGCAAAACCTCAATCGCCTCTAAGTTCATTGATGCGTCTTCACGAATGGCTGTATGGGGGCAGCCACCAGTCTCCACACCAATAATGCGGTCAGCGTCTAAGGCCTCGTGTCGCAGCAGAAATTCGGCGTCTTCTTTGGTGTAGATATCATTGGTGATTGCAGCCACCTCGTAATGGTGGCGCATCGCTTGGCAGAGGTTTAACAGCAGTGCCGTTTTACCTGAGCCAACAGGGCCACTAATGCCCACTCGCAGGCAATCAGCTGTCGCCATAATCGTGATGTCCTCTTTTTCTCTCTTACCGTTTTGTACTCTGACCCCTGCTGCGCTTGTTGCCTAAACTACCAATTAACTGCGGAAAATACGCGCATACTGCGTCTCGTGGCAGGCGCTGGCGATAGCCGTTAAAGGCAGAGCACAGCCCATGTCCTCATCAGCGACATGAAGCGCCGTATTAATCGCTGGCGGTAGCAGCGGCAGTAGCTGTAAGAGCACCTCTTGTCCGGCGTTTTGTCCTAAAGGCATGGCCTTACAGGCAGTGCAGATCGCGCCCTGCACTAAGGCAAAGGTGTAAGCCTGCAATAGCGCGGCGCTGTTTACCGCCACCGGCCTCTGCACCGCGCATGGCGGCACAGCAACACGCTGCGCTTCTCCCTGTTGCGGCAGGCTACTGCCCACCTGCTGCGGCATAAAGGCCGCAAAGAGCGCCCAGCCTAACACCGCACCACAACTGCTATAAGCTTGCAGCTCTGTACTGATAGCCTCAGGTAAGACCTTAAGGTGCAACAGGAGGCGTTTTAAAGCATTGCCCACCGAGAGCTCCTCTTGCAGCAGCTCTTTGCTCTCTCGCCCTGAGAGCAAGAGCTCATTGAGCCGCTGGCACTCTTGCCAGTGCGCCGCTGTCAATTGTGCCGCTGGCACCGAGGCAAGCGTCTCATACATGCGCTTTAGCAGTGGTAAGTCCCAATAAGGCCACACCAGATTGAGCTCGTCTGCCAAATACGCCTGCAAGTCTGCAGCAGTGTTAATGAGCCCTGCACTAAAGCAGTACTCCAGTCCTTGGGAAAAGGCAAAGGCACCGGTAGGCAAAGTGGGAGAGCTCAGCCACAGCAAACTTAGAAGCTGGGGTGAGGTTGCAGGCCACAGCAGCGCTGCAGCGCTGTTTACGGCTACTGCGGTGGTACTGTCATCTGCCATCAAAGCCGTATCCATAGCCCTACCCTCAAGACTACCTAATTACAAACGCACCGGTTCAATGGCAGCGGATGCTGCCACAATCTTGGTGATCGCAGCTGGCTCTGCTGCACCATGATCTGCCGCCCCATGCCCATGTTCATGATGACGGGCGTGCTCGTGGCGGTGCTCTTGGGCGTGGTCATGCTCGTGGCTATGCCCGTGCTCATGGCTGTGACCGGCATAAGCACCAGACTCAGGGCGAAATGGCATGTGCACTGTGCGTGTGGTCAAACCTAACTTGTGGCACAGCTCCTCAATTACAGGATCGGGTAAAAAGCGCACCTTGCACAGCTCGAGCTCCAGTGGCAAATGGCGGTTGCCTAAGTGGTAGCATGCCTGCCCCCAGCAAAAGACATTAGGGGCGGTAGCCTCAATCAGCTCCTCTAAAGCGCAATGCACCACCACCTGTTCACCATTGCTGGTTGCCAGCACGTCACCCTCATGGAGCACCGTACCCCGTGGCAGCATTAAGCCTGCAACCTGCCCATCGGCCAGCTCTACAGCCTGACGGCACACAGAGCGCTGATGCGCGTTAAGAAAAACGTTGGCGGCATCACCTTGCGGTGGCACTTGGCCGAGGAACTGAGAAAAAGTGAGCATCACCTTAGAGGATCTCCTGCCGTGAGCGGCTGCTGAGCTTATGAGTTCAGGTTAAGAATTAGTGAAGAAGTGCTAATGGGCAACGAGTGCAAGCAAAAGCAAAACGATACTGCTGGCGCGCAAGTGAATGTTGCTAAAAGTTCTCACCCTCTTTTAGGGGGCTATACCCATCAATAAGCTGGGTTACGCCACCACGTCCCTTTACGTTAAGAGTACCGCTCTTCAGCGTTACTTACGCTGAGGATTACAGCCACCCCTAGCGCTGCTGAGGCACCTGCTAAGAAGCCTGTAAAGCCACCTTATCTCGAGGGGGGGCATGAGGTTAAATTATCCTACCTAAGAGAGGGTCAGAACTTTTGGCAATTATCACTACAGCAGTGCAGGTTCCTTACAGCGCAATCTCAGCATAAGCACGGTGGTACTTACTGGTAAGTTTAACCTTAAGTTCTCACCCTCTTTTAGGAGGCTATGCCCATAAATAAGCTGAGGTACGCCACCACGTCCCTTTACGTTAAGAGTACCGCTCTTCAGCATTACTTACACTGAGGACTACAGCCCACCCCTAGCGCTGCTGAGGCACCTGCTAAGAAGCCTGTAAAGCCACCTTATCTCGAGGGGGGCCTGAGGTTAAATTATCCTACCTAAGAGAGGGTCAGAACTTTTGGCAATTATATCTACAACACTGAGGGTTACTTAATTGGCAACCTCAAAGTAAAACAGTGGTACTTACCAGTAAGTTTAACCATAAGTTCTCACCCTCTTTATCAACACCTTTAGCAGAGGGTGTTTGCACGTTCCTCTACGTTAAGGGTACCGTCACTTTAGCGTTACTTACCACGTGGCAGTTCGCCACCTAAGCGACACTTAAGCACCTGCTAAGAAGCCCGCCAAGGCACCTTATCTCGAGGGTGGGTGTGGGTGTAATCACACCCACATCAAAAAGGGTTAGAACGTTTGGTAATAATCACTAAAAGTTACCACCCTACCCTGCTTAAAACAGGAAGTAACGCTGCGCCAGTGGCAGCTCCTGAGCAGGCTCGCAAGTTAAGAGCTCGCCATTGGCCCGCACCTCGTAAGTCTCAGGATCCACCTCAATCTGCGGCATGGCGTCATTAAGCACCATGTTGGTCTTAAAGATATTGCGCGTGCCCTGTACCGGCACTAAGGTGCGATGTGAGCCTAAGCCCTGTAGGTGCTCCTTTCCACCCTTATCAAGGAAAGCCTGCGACACAAAAGTGCAGCTGTTGTAAGCTGGCGCTAAGCCCAAAGCACCAAACATTGGGCGGGCATACACCGGCTGTGGCGTTGGAATCGAGGCATTGATATCGCCCATTAAGGCCGAGGCAATGATGCCGCCCTTAATCACCATGGATGGCTTCACCCCAAAGAACGCAGGCCGCCACAAAACTAAGTCCGCCAGCTTGCCTACCGTCACCGAGCCAATCTCACGGCTTAAGCCGTGGGTAATAGCAGGATTGATGGTGACCTTAGCAATGTAGCGCCGCGCACGGATGTTGTCGTTACCCTTACCCGCATCCTCAGGTAAAGCACCACGTTGCACCTTCATCTTGTGCGCAGTTTGCCACGTGCGGGTAATGACCTCACCTACACGTCCCATCGCCTGCGAATCTGAGGAGATCATGGATAAGGCGCCCATGTCCTGCAAGATATCCTCAGCCGCAATGGTCTCTTTGCGAATACGCGAATCAGCAAAGGCCACATCCTCAGGCAAGCGTGGGTTTAAGTGGTGGCAGACCATCAACATGTCTAAATGCTCATCAATGGTATTGACGGTGTAAGGACGTGTTGGATTGGTGGATGATGGCAGCACAAAAGGCAGGCTGCAAGCCTTAATGATGTCTGGCGCGTGGCCACCACCGGCACCTTCAGTGTGATAGGTATGGATGGTACGACCGCCAAATGCCGCAATCGTGCTCTCCACAAAGCCAGCCTCATTGAGGGTGTCTGTGTGAATAGCCACCTGCACATCGTACTGGTCAGCTACCCCTAAGCAGCAGTTAATCGCCGCTGGCGTCGAGCCCCAATCCTCATGTAGCTTTAAGCCACACGCCCCCGCCTCAATTTGCTCAGCTAAAGCTGCAGGCGCCGCACTATTGCCCTTGCCTAAAAAGCCAATGTTCACCGGCAGGTATTCAGAAGCTAACATCATCTGCTCTAAGTACCAAGGGCCTGGGGTGCAGGTGGTAGCATTGGTGCCCGTTGCTGGGCCGGTACCACCGCCAATTAAGGTAGTAACACCCGAGCACAGCGCTTCTGCCGCCTGTTGTGGCGAAATGAGGTGCACATGGGAGTCAATGGCACCTGCGGTCACGATTAAGCCCTCACCGGCAATGATCTCCGTGCTGGGGCCAATGATCATGGTGACATGGGGCTGCACTTGGGGGTTACCCGCCTTACCTAAGGCGGCAATGCGGCCGTTCTTGATGCCGATGTCGCACTTAAAGATACCCGCTGCATCCAGCACCACGGCATTGGTAATCACCGTGTCCATGCTGATTTCAGCCAGCGCTTGGCTTTGGCCCATACCATCACGAATAGTCTTGCCACCACCAAAAGCCACTTCCTCACCATAGACGGTGGCATCGTGGTCAATCTCAATAATGAGGTCGGTATCGGCTAAGCGAATCTTATCGCCCACGGTTGGGCCGTAGAGCTCGGCGTATTGCGCCCGCGAAATAGTCTGCATCAGTGCTCTCCTAAATGGGCCTCTTTAAGCTCTTTGGCATCGAGTAAGCCTTGCACTTGGCCTCTAAAGCCCATCACAAAGCGCTGGCCACTGTAAGGAATGAGTTTGACGGTGCGCGTCATCCCTGGCTCAAAGCGCACCGCCGTGCCTGAGGGGATATCGAGGCGCATGCCGTAAGCCTGCTCCCGCTCAAAGCTCAAAGCGGGATTAACCTCATAGAAGTGGTAATGAGAGCCCACCTGCACTGGACGGTCACCGGTGTTGGTGACCTCAAGGCTAATCGCCTCACGATCGGCATTAAGCACAATGTCTTCGTGACGCAGAATATACTCGCCAGGGATCATGATTGTGGCCCCTCCAAGACAATAGGATCGTGCACCGTGACTAACTTGGTGCCATCAGGAAAAGTAGCCTCAATTTGCACTTCGTGCAGCATCTCAGGGATGCCGTCCATCACATCAGCGCGCGTTAAGAGGGTGCGGCCATAACTCATCAGCTCAGCTACGCTTTTACCGTCGCGAGCGGCCTCTAAGAGGTAAAAGGAAATGTAGGCTACGGCCTCAGGGTAGTTGAGCTTGAGGCCGCGATTTTTGCGGCGCTCGGCTAACAGGCCCGCTGTGACCAGCAAGAGCTTGTCTTTTTCCCGTGGTAGAAGATCCATATGTGCTCCTCACAAAAGCAAATCAGTCTCATCTAGACGCCCAGTCAGCCACATCAAGCAGACAGGCAAGCAAGCACTCTAAAGAGCTACTGTCTTCATCGATGACGGACTTTAGGGTAATCACAGTGCACCGTCTTAATAGGCTTAGGCGCCCCCGCACCATTCATCTCGAAGAGAGACGTTGTCATCCACCCTTCATCCCTCCTACCTTCGAGATCATTCCCTCTGAGGTCGTAAGTGGTTATGATGATGATGATGCTACTGGTGTCCCTTGCGGTGACTTACCTTTAGGTCTGCCAAATACGCGGTGCCTGCCATGGGCGTCCCAGTAACGCCGGATAAAGCAACGCCAGCGCTTCATTGATTAAGGCCCGTGCCTGCTCCACACTGTCTCCCAGATAGCGCACTGTCAGCACGCCGCGCCGATAAGTGCTGCCATACAGGCAAGCCCTAGCAGCATCAGCACTGCCCCTACTCTCTGGTAAACGTAGCTCTTGCAGCTTAGCTGTCAGCTCCGCCATTAGACTCTCTTGCTCCACAGTCGGCACCACATAAAGAACCCCATGGCAGGAAGCACCATGCAGCGTCGTCCACGCTCTAGGATCAAAGCCGTTACCGACACGCAGGATCTCACTTAAAAGTGGCTGCCCCTGACGGCTCAGGCGCAGCGTCGACTGCACCCAGCCCGAGGAGAAGTCTTCACCACGTCCGATACGACCAAAGCAGCAGATATCCGCGCCCATAAAGATGGCCGTGGGTGCAACTTCGACCTCTTGACGTAACTTAGCCTGACACGAGGCAAAGAAAATGGTTTCCTGCGGCAAATACATGAGCGCGCTGTGATCAGCCACAGAGAGCGTCACCTGCTGGATTTGCGTGCTGTGACTGCGGTAAAACTTGCCTGCTGCGGGTGTGGTCACCACCACTTGCGCGCCTTTAGCGGCCCGCATGTGCTGATAGAGAGCATCACCACCGACCATACCCCCAGGTGGGTGTAAGACGTAGCAATGTGCCTCAGCCACCGAGTTTGGGGCCGTAGCAGCGTTGGCCGCACTTGGTCTTTGTGCCGTGGGATAAAAGAGCTGCTGTACCCGCAAGGGGCCCTCTTGCTCATACGAGGTCAGAGCAGTACGTCCCGCTACCGGCGTAAACTCTAATTTGAGCTGTGCGCGCCACTGAGGAGTGGCGGGAATGGCAGGAGTGGCAGGAGAGGCGGAAGTGGCGGAAGTAGCGGGAATGGCAGCAACGGACATAACAGAAAACCACAGCAACGACCATCAAAGACCAGCAGGCAGGCTGGAGGAAGCACGCAACACAGAGTCAGCACTACTACTACCAGTGGTATCAGCCTCTGTAGCTGACACTGCGGCATAAGTGCTCTCATAAGTGACGCATTCAGAGGAAAGTATTGGTAACGTCCAACACCTCGAGATAAATGCGCACGGTGCGGTCGCGTGCCACCTTGGAGTAACAACTACCATCGGCAGCCTCTTGACGTGGTAACTGCCAATAGGCTCAAGATCTCTGTGGTAATTTCGCCTTACCAACGACGTACACAGAGCAGAAAGCATGATGACAGTTGTGGTGCTTAAACCAACTACCTCTAAGTGGTAGTCGACCGCACTGCTCGGATAAGCAAGGGCACCATGATTCACCTCAAGACCGTCAGCTCTGCGGTCAGTCGTTCCTTAGTGTTAAGGAATGAGTGATCTCATAAGTGATGGCTTTTTCCTGAGCTCGGATGTATAGCCACGATGGCATCACTCACCTCCAGATAAAAGGCTCAGATAAGCCAAAGCCTATCTGGAGACAAGGGCTGCCTGCATGCCTGCATGCCCAAGATTTCATCACTTATTAAGAGAGTCGTTACCTACACCGAGAGGTAGCGCTTAATGGTGTCATCATCAAGCGCGCTCATGGGGCCACCTGCCACAATATGACCACGCTCCATCACCGCAAAGCTCTGTGCCGCCTTACGAGCAAATGGCACCTTTTGCTCCACCAACAGCACCGTCAGCCCCATGGTCTCATTGAGCTTACGAATCGCCGCTGCAATATCACTCACGATATTTGGTTGGATACCCTCAGTCGGCTCATCTAACACTAAGACCTGAGGATCAGCTACCAGCGCCCGCCCAATAGCCAACTGCTGTTGCTGGCCACCAGATAAGTCACCGCCACGACGCTTGCGCATCTCGTAGAGCACAGGAAAGAAGTCGTAGATAAACTCAGGGATATGGCGTTCACCTGCGGCGCGCAGCGGCAAGCAAATACGCAGATTCTCCTCTACCGTGAGCAGAGGAAAGATCTGACGGCCCTGCGGCACATAACCCAAGCCCTTTTTGGCGCGCTGCTCAGGGGAGAGACGGGAGATATCCTCACCGTTAAAGGTGATGCTGCCGGACTTTATAGGCAGCAAGCCCATGAGGCACTTTAAGAGGGTGGTCTTACCCTCACCATTACGCCCCATGATGCAAGTGCACTGGCCCTCAGGTACCGTTAAATCTACATCCCAGAGAATGTGGGATTGCGAGTAAAACTGATTGATGCCTTTGAAATCGAGCATTACGCACTCCCCAGATAAGCCGTAATCACTTGTGGATCAGAGGACACCTCATCAATGGTGCCCTCACACAAGACCGAGCCTGCATTGAGCACGGTCACTAAGGACGAAATGGCGCGAATAAAGGCCATATCGTGCTCAATCACCATAATGGTGTGCTTACCCTCAAGATCGTGCAAGAGATCAATGGTCATCTCGATCTCCTCTGGGGTCATACCCGCCACTGGCTCATCGAGCATGATTAAGCGCGGCCGCTGCATCAGCAGCATGCCAATCTCTAACCACTGCTTTTGCCCATGAGACAGGATTCCCGCCAGCACATTGCGCTTGGAGCTTAAGCGAATGCGCTCAAGGATCTCCTCCATAAACTCCCGCTCATGGGGATGGAGCTTGGCCGTAAGCGCATGGAAAACGCCCTTATTGTGCTCTTGGGCCAGTTCAAGATTCTGCGCTACCGTTAAGGATTCAATCACGCTTGGCTTTTGAAACTTACGGCCGATACCAGCCTGTACCACGTCTACCTCGTCCATTTCGAGGAGGTTAAACATGTTGTCGGCACTCTCATGCACAGGGTCAGAGCAGAAGTAGGCACTGCCACTATCAGGACGAGTCTTACCTGTAAGCACGTCCATCATCGTGGTCTTACCAGCACCATTAGGGCCGATAAAGCAGCGCAGTTCACCGGCTCGCAGGTAAAAGGTGAGGTTGTTTAAGGCCTTAAAGCCATCAAAGCTCACCGTGAGATCTTCCACGTAGAGCATCATGCCTCGGCCCTGTGGCGCTTGCTGCTGCTCTTTGTGGTGATGGCGGGGCAAAACTTTATGGCCAAGCTTACTGACAGCTCCGCCCAAAGCTGCGCTGGGGTGGCGTAAAGCCGCGCCTGATTGGCGTAAGGTATTAAGCGGTGACATGGTGCCGTACCTCCTGTACCTGCACTAAGCTCTGCTGCAACTCATGGCGGGAGGCCTGATAAGCAGCATCCTTGTACGCCTTGCTGCTCCCCGAGTGCGGCTTACTTGTGGTGGCCGCTTGGCGCGCAAAGAGCGCGTCATCTTCAGCTTGTGCGCGTTGCTCCAGTGCAGCCTCATGAGCTGCGACCGCAGCGGCACTGGCTTGCGCCTCACTGTCGCCATCGGCCATAGCCGCAGCCACGGCCATGGCAGCAGCGGCTGTGCTATTGACGGGCGTGGTAACAGCAGAGGACTCCTGCACTGAAGTGCTAGGGGCGCTGGCACTAACAGCAGAAGCAGCTGGCGTCTGTGGCGCAGGAGCTTGCTCCTGTGGCTCTGGCTCTAACGTACCGGTGCTATCGCTGTCATCACTTCCCTTTTTGCCAGCGAGCAGCGAGCGGAACAGACCGCATAAGCCGTAAGGTAAGAACACGGTCACCACCACAAAGAGCGCACCTAAGACAAAGAGCCAGCCCTCTGGCCACACCGCCGTAAAGATGGTCTTAACGAGGTTTAAAACAATGGCCCCGACAATCGCGCCATAGAGGTAACCACGACCACCTAAAGCCACGCAAATCACCAACTCAATCGAATTCAAAGGCGAGAACTCGCCTGGGTTGATGATGCCCACCTGCGGCACAAAGAGCGCTCCGGCTAAGCCAGCCATAGCGGCGGCCAGCACAAAGATCACCAGCTTTACGTTTTCTGGGCGATAGCCGATAAAGCGCATGCGGCTCTCACTGTCACGCACCGCAATCATGAGACGGCCTAAGCGCGAGCACATGAGATAGCGCGCACCGATAAAGCAACCTACCAGCACCAAGGAAGTGAGGCTAAAGAGCACAATACGGGTGCTATCGGCGGTGACATCAAAAGTGGCAATGGTCTTAAAGTCGGTGAGGCCGTTATTGCCACCAAAGCCCAGCTCGTTTAAGAAAAACGCCAGCATCAGGGCATAGGTGAGCGCCTGCGTGATAATGGACAGGTACACGCCCGAGACACGCGACTTAAAGGTGATATAGCCAAAGCCTAAGGCCAAAAGAGCAGGGACAAGGAGCGCGAGCAGCAAGCTCGGCACTAAGTAGTGCGAGCCCTGCCAATACCATGGCAAGTGATTCCAGTTAAGGAAGACCATGAAATCAGGCAAGGTCGAGCCATAGACGCCCTGTGTACCGATCTGTAAGGTCAGATACATACCCATGGCGTAACCGCCTAAGGCAAAGAAGGCACAGTGACCTAAACTTAAGATACCGAGGTAACCCCAAATGAGGTCTAAGGACAGCGCCATAATGGCGTAGCACAGGTACTTGCCTAATAAGGTCACGGTGTACATCGACACTAAGCCTACAGAGGCGCCAATGCTGACCACGGCCATAGCGATCAGCAGCACGCTGGTGCAAACTTGGGTGGATTTGCTCCACAGCCTTTCTTGCTTGAGCGGCTGCTTACAGGCCTCACCTAAGGCATGCAATTTAGCCTGCCGAGCGACGGTTAAATCGTTGTGCAAAGGATGCTTAGCTACCATAGTCTACTAGGCCTCCACCGCACGACCACGCTGTGGGAATAAGCCCCGAGGTCGCTTTTGGATAAAGAAGATTAAGGCCACCAAGATGATGATCTTGGAGAGCATGGCACCCGAGATTGGCTCTAAGAACTTCGAGGCTAAGCCCATAATGAGACCACCGGTTAAGGTGCCCCATAGATTGCCCACACCACCGAAGACCACCACCATAAAGGTGTCCACAATGTAGTTCTGGCCTAAGTTTGGACCGACGTTGGTGATCTGGCTTAAGGCCACACCCGCCATACCCGCCACGCCTGAACCTAAACCAAAGGTCAGCGCATCCACCCGTGAGGAATGGATGCCTAAAGCGCGCGCAATAGGACGGTTTTGCGAAACCGCACGCACCTCAAGGCCTAAGCGGGTCTTATTCATGGTTATGAGAATTAAGGCAAAGATCACGGCACAGAAGGCAATGATGTACAGACGGGTTAAGGTAACTGAGAGGTTTTCCGTAAGCTGAATCGAACCCTGCATAAACTCTGGGGTGACCACCGCGCGGTTTAAAGGCGAGAAGATGGTACGCACCGCCTGTTGCAGCACGAGGCTGATACCAAAGGTGGCCAGCAAGGTCTCAAGGGGACGGCCATAGAGGCGGCTAATCACCACACGCTCAATGACGATACCCACCGCTCCACTGACGATAAAGGCCATAGGAATCGAGAGCAGCAAAGCAAGGCCTGGTGAGTTTGGCAGCAATTGCTGTAAACCCCAGACGCAGTAAGCGCCGATCATGATGAGCTCACCATGGGCCATGTTAATGACTCCCATTACACCAAAGGTAATGGCTAGACCAATAGCGGCTAAGACCAGCACCGAACCTAAGCTCAGGCCAAAGAAGAGGTTCTCGGCAAAGGCAGCTGCGCCTTGGGAGAATTCAACGGAGTTAACAGCTTTGTTTGCGGCAGAGCGCACCGCTGCTGAGGCCCGATCATTGTTGGCTACGGCTTGTAAAGCACTTAAGGCGGTGTTGTTACCCTTTGCGGCTAAAAGCTCGATGGCAGAGATTAAGGTCTGATCACCACCTTGCATGTCCTCTAAGGCGGCAAAGGCCCATGCCGTGCGTAAAGCGGCGTACACTTCAGGATCGCTCTCAGTAAAGAGCAATTGCTCGAGCGTGGTACGCTCTGGCAAATTGGCTCCCGAGTCAGCTAAGGCCGTGGCGGCGCGGAGGCGATCCGCGCTACTTACGCTGTATAAAGCCGCCTCGCGCAGGAGATCATTAATTTGCTGACGCTGCACGGTAGAAACAGCCACACGGCGCAGCTTTAAAGGCTTACTCTCAGCAGAGGAAAGCGTACTGCCGGTAAATAACTCGTTATAGCCTGCGCTGGCGCTGCTGCCGCTTTGCACGTAAAAAAGCTGATTTTGGCGGCTGTAGTAGAGCTGATTGCCCTCTAAAGCTTGCAGCAGGCGCATGGAAGTGGGGTTAATGTTGCGGCCTAAAGCCGTAATTACCGTGTTGCGATCTTTAACGCGGGAAGAGGACAGCGCCTTGATGAGATCAGGAGATAATTGCAGTTGCGCTCCCCACCAGCCGTCGGCTGTCACCTGCGGTGCAGAGTATGACGCCGTAGCAGCGGCGGTATTAGAGGTAGTAGAGGTAGTAGACTGCACTTGAGCGACGCTGGCAAGTGTTGCGGGAGCTGAAGCCTCGGCAAGCAAGGTCGCTTGCTCATCAGGCGCAGCAGTTAAGGTGGCTGGAACAGAAGCAGAGGCAGCAGCTGCTGTAAAAGCAGCGGCAGCGGCAGTAGCAGTGGAAACTGCGGCAGTGGAGACAGCAGCTGTGGAGGAAACAGCAGTAGCTGGAGCAGCACTAAAAGTCACGCTCGCAAACGAAAGCAAGCGTGTCGCGATGTCAGCAGACTTTACCGCACTTACTGACAAAGCGTTTACAGGGTTAGCACTGGCTGTGGCCAGCGGCGCCAAGCTAAAAGCACCCGCGATGGCCACAACTGTACAGAGGTGCAGGCCACGCCGCGTGGCCTTACCCAGCCCTGCTTTTAAGCTGCACAGGCGTAACTTAAGCGTTTTGGCCATGTGCGATCATCCCAAAAAGAGGCTATGACTAATGTAAGAAAGGCGTGAGCTCATAACTGACGACAGAAGAGTTGCGTGCTGGCAACGTCACCTACCTAAGATGAATGTGCAATGAGCCTGCGACTCTCTTAGGCAGGGGCACCATGCTTACCCAACGTTACGTCAGCTATGAAGTCAGTTATTCCTTAATGCGCAGCGGCACTCTGCGCGGTGGCACCTAAGCACTTCTTAGTCTTAGTGTTGTAGTTGCCACAGTTGATTGGGTCAGTCCAATCAGCCTCTAAATCCGCCGAACCTGGAAGATAGTCGCTCCATGCGTCACCGGCAACTTCGCCCTCAGACTCCCAGACCACTTGGAATTGGCCGTCGTCTTGAATCTCACCGATGTAGACTGGCTTCGTGATGTGGTGGTTTGGTAAGACCTTAGCGGTACCGCCGGTGAGGTTAGGCGTCTCGACACCCACGATGTTCTCAAGCACGTCATCGACATCGGTGGATTGCGCCTTTTCTACCGCCTTTACCCAGAGGTTAAAGCCGATGTAAGTCGCTTCCATAGGGTCGTTAGTGACGCGGTCAGGGTTCTTGGTGTACTCGTGCCACTTTTGGATGAAGTCAGTGTTTTCTGGGGTCTCGATGCTCTCAAAGTAGTTCCATGCTGCCATGTGGCCTACTAAGGGGGCGGTATCGATACCGGAGAGCTCTTCCTCACCGACCGAGAAGGCCATGACAGGGATGTCGGTAGCCTGTACGTTTTGGTTGGCTAACTCGCGGTAGAAAGGCACGTTAGCATCACCGTTTAAAGTGGAGATCACGGCCGTCTTCTTGCCGGTGCTACCAAAGTCCTTGATCTGCGAAACGATGCTCTGCCAATCGGAGTGACCAAAAGGCGTGTAATTGATCATGATGTCGTCAGCAGCAACACCATGGGCCTTGAGGTAGGCTTCGATGATCTTGTTAGCGGTACGTGGGAAGACGTAGTCGGTACCAGCAAGGACAAAGCGCTCGACGCCTAAGTCGTTAAGCAGGTAGTCCACGGCTGGGATGGCTTGCTGGTTAGGAGCGGCGCCGGTATAAATGATGTTACGGGAAGACTCCTCACCTTCGTATTGCACAGGATAGAAAAGCAGGCCATCTAACTCCTCAACCACTGGCAGCACGGCCTTACGCGAGACGGAAGTCCAGCAACCGAAGATGACAGCGACCTTATCCTGAGCCAGTATTTGGCGGGTCTTTTCAGCAAAGACAGGCCAATCGGAGGCCGGATCGACCACGACGGCTTCTAACTTCTTGCCAAGAAGGCCGCCCTTTTGGTTTTGCTCATCGATCAGCATTTGGACGGTTTGCGAGAGGGTACTCTCGGAAATGGCCATGGTGCCAGACAGGGAGTGCATTACACCGACTTTGATGGTGTCGGCGTCATTATCTGCTGCCACAGCAGGGCAGAAAGCGATCACAGAGGAGAGAGCTCCGGCGCAGCAGATTCTAAAGAGAGGCTTAAACATCCTCAGATTTCTCCATGGGATTAGGACTCACAGAGCATGATGGTTTCCGTTTTAGAGCGTAGTAATCCCTGCTACGAGCCCTAACCATCATGCTTGAGGTCATCATAAGGAGAAAATACAGAGAGGCTTTGCGATGCACTAGCAAAAAGCGCATATCCCAGAACGTGTGCGCAATATCACAAAATTTGCCCCAAAAGAGTCAGTTTTGTGAGGCAAGGAGAGGAAAAGGCGGGTTGCTGGCGGCAGCAAACGGGGGCAAAGCAGGCAAGAAAAGCAAAGCGTGGTGGGCGGGAAGAAGCGCAAGGCAAAAGGAGAGCAAGGATTGAAGAAGAAGAAGAAGAAGAAGCGCGGGGCGGGGCTATCTCGAAGTAGACATATGGTAGGAGCCTACTTTCAAGGTACATGCGGCGCGGGGCGCCGCTATCTCAAGGGAGACAGAGGCGGTGCCTACTCTCAAGGCACATGCGGTGCAGGGCGCCGCTATCTCGAGGTAGACAAAGACGGTCTATACTCTCAAAGTTACATGCGGCGCTGGAGCGCCGCTATCTCGAGGTAGACAGAGAGCAGCTCATGCTTACGCTTACAGTGATGACAGCGGCATATCCTGTAACGCCGCGCCCTTGACGTGCGTCAGCTGCGCCATCGCAAACAGCGGCCCCAATACCTCCGCCGCCCCAAAGCGATAATGCTCCACCAACGTGCGCGCCAGCGTATCCAGCAAACTCAACAGCTGGCACGACTGCCCTACCGTCAGATTGTGCGACAGCGCCACCCGTGCCACCACTTCTTTCCAGCCATTAAGCTCACCATTAATCTGTCGCGACAGCACCTCACGGGTCTTAGCATTAAGCTGTGGCAAGTACTCCTTAGCCGCAAACTCCTCATCCCAATGCAAGAAGTCAGGATGGTTGGCCATGAGGTTAAAGAGCGCAGGGCAGTTAAACTGCAAGCCCACCACTGCCGCCAATAGTACCTTATCCCACGCATTGAGATTGACCTGCTCCGTGGCATACTGCATCTCATTTGTGATGAGAATCAGCGACATGGTGTTCAGGAGGTTCTTAATCTTACGGACATTGTGATCGGTGGTGGCCGCAACGCAGACCTCTAACGTGGCGTAGAGCTTCTGCGTCATCTCGTTATCCATGAGCTCTTCTTCAGAGAAGAGGCCGATCTCATTGGCCATGTGGGCAATAAAGTCCCTGATACCGGCACTGTAGCGTGGCATCTTAAAGGACAGCTGTACCAAGCGGTCAAAGAACGAGCGGAAGTAGCGCTCAGGCAGCGCATGGTCAGTGCTTAAGCCCCACTTCTTTACCAGCCCCCGCACTACCGTATCGTAGTTGATAGCCACCATGAGCACACAGTGAGGCAGCGCCACTAAGTTCTTGAGCAGCACTAAGAGGTCGACGGCCAACTCCGATGGCAAGAGATCAAAGTCATCAAGGAAAAAGAGCAAGCCACGCTTTTGTGGGTTGTAAGAGAGGATCTCTTCTACCAAGGAACTCAGCTCAGCACGCAGCTGCGTAATGTCCCCGTGCACCTCGGAGCCATCGACGGCAATGGTGCCCTGTTCATTAACCGGCACTTGTAAGGTGGCTGCGCGCTCCGTGTCTTGATCAGGGTTAATCGCAGCAGAGTCAGCACCGCTTTCCACAGCTGCGACCTCAGCATCCCAATTAGGGACGTTATCGAGGTTGATCGGCTCGTCATCCGCAATCGGCTGATGGTGCTCATGCGCTTGCGACCAGTTAAGCTCCACTGCTTTGATGTCTGCATCAGGCATGGTCGCGCCTGCTGCTGTCTTATTATGGGCAGAATCTGGCTCTTTATCTTTTAGAGTCTCGACATTGGCGCTGGTAGCCAGCTGCGGCTCATTTTGATTGACAGCAAAAACGGAGGAGATTAAGGCGCGGCAACGGGCTACTTGGGGCGAATTAGCCTTGGTAAGAGAGGCGAGCTGATTGACGATGCCTTGCAAGATGCCAATTTGCGTTTGGCTGGAGTCTTTTAGCAGCGCAAATTGCCACGCGCTGATCCAAACACCAAAGTACGGGTCGTCTTCTTTAGCGCAGAGATGGTGGCGCATGGCGGTCATAAGCGAGGTACGACCGGAGCCACTGCTACCTTGCAGCGAGATGGCAAAAGGCGTGTCTGTGAGCTGGACAAAGTAGATTAGTGCGTCTTGATAGACGCTGAGCGAAAACAGATCGCCCTGATCCATTTTGCGCGGTTCGTCACCGATGCTGGAACGCAACACTCTTTGTCTCCTCACTCTGCTGCTTGCGCCTCTGACCTGTTAAGCATAACAGCAGTTAAGCTTAACTGGGGACAGTCGTACAGGGTACAGTCTATCTGTCTGGCTGACTGTGGGCATGATACTCATTATAACCACGCTCAGTTCAGACGCACCAACAAAGGCAAGAAACAAGCTATGCGGTGAGCACAAGGGCACAGACCAGTAATGGCAAAGCACTCTGCTCCAGATCAAGACCAGAGTAAGAACAAGGCCGAAGGAGGTACTTGCCTGCAAGCAAGTGTTTACCCTGAGAGCATGTGTGCTGAGGCACTACTCTCGAGATAAGGCGCCATTAGTAGCTTGTGCGGTTAACTACGGCCTACTCACCAACATCACCCCATCGCCACCAGTAAACACCACGCCCCAGAAACTAAAAAGGCCGTCCGGAGACAGCCTTGAGGAAACAAAAATGATGATGATTGCAAAAGCTCAGGCTAACGCCTGCGCTCCCTTGCAAGTGCTACTATCCTACCCCTAAATGACCTCATGCGCCATAGCTTTTTGACAAAAATGTAAACGTTTACAGAGCTTAAGCCATGGGCATGACCGTAGGACTTACTGCTTTTGTTGCTCGCAGCACTTTGGTGGCACTAAGTACTTGTACTTATCGGCCTCAGTAATCTCACGGATTGGACGGCATGGGTTACCCGCAGCCACCACACCCGATGGGATGTCCTTATTGACCACCGAGCCTGCACCAATCACGACATTGGAGCCAATGGTCACACCTGGCAGTACGCAGACGTTAGCACCAATCCAGACATCATCGCCAATGGTAATTGGGTAAGCGTACTCAATGCCCTTGTTACGGGTCTCGGCATCAGTTGGGTGGCCAGCAGTGGTAAGGGTCACGTTGCAGGCAATAAAGACGTTATTGCCAATGCGCACTTTGGCTGGATCGAGCACCACCAGATTGTGGTTGGCGTAGAAGTTATCGCCCACCTCGATCTGATAGCCATAGTCGACATAGAACGGGGCCGTGATGCCCGTGTTCTTGCCGTGCTTGCCTAAGATCTTGTCAAGGAGCTCTTGCTGACGCTTCGTGTCGCTTGGGCGCGTTAAGCAGTTGAACTCAAAGCACAGATCCTTAGCGCGATTGCGATCTTCTGTCAGCTCTGGCTCACCGGAGGTACCGTCGTAGAGGTAACCGGCGTCACGTAATTCACGATTCTTCCCCATGATCTTCTCCTAAAAGTGATGCAGTACCAACGGTACTACTAAGTGCAGTCCTACCAAAGCGATGTCATACGGAGCTGAGCTAAGCTTAGTTAAGCGTAGCTAAGCTCTACTCCACCTCATCTTCACACAGAAGCGCCAGCTGTAAGCGCTTATCCGTCATAAATTGCAGGCCAGCTCACAGTCATGACCAGATCACAGACGCTGCAATCAGCACCTGTGTCTGCACTTTTTCGTAGTGTAGCAAAAAAAGATAAAATGACAGAGCTTTACCCCGCAAAAAGTCACTTTTATCTAGCAAAAAGAGCAAAATAGTGTATAAAACGCCAGTTGGGCCTGAGCGTTTATCTTTTTAGAGCGCACGCTATGGCCAGCTACGCTCTATGCCATGCAGCAGCGCTCTCTTAGCAGCAGGCACTGCACCTTTAAGCCAAACCTCACTTCTTCTTCTTCTTCTTCTTCGGCCTTTTATGAGCTACGCTGCCACCACAAGTGCAGCCAAGAGCACAACCACAGCGCAGAGCGCACAAAAGCTTTTGACCTAGAGTTGTCGGCGCATGCCCCACTCGTAAGAGTGGGGTTAGCCGACATTTAGTATTGGGGCTTTAGCCAAGCACAGCGTACACACATC
>CASEBB010000014.1 GCA_949286015.1 uncultured Succinivibrionaceae bacterium
ACCGTTAGCAGCCTGCACTGCCAGAGTACGAATGCTCTGCAGCATGGTGTGGATTTCATCCATACCGCCTTCAATGGTCTGGGCTAAAGCAATACCATCGTTGGTGTTACGATTACCTTGGTTTAAGCCATTGATTTGAGCAGTCAGACGATCAGCGATCTGTAAGCCAGCAGCGTCATCCTTAGCGGAGTTAATACGCAGGCCAGAGGATAAACGCTGGTAGGTGGTGTTCAGCGCATTGTTGGCGTTGGTAAGGAAACGTTGACCGTTTAAGCTGGAAACGTTGGTATTGACATAAATAGCCATATGCCAAAAGCCTCACGACGTATGTTTTATTGAGTTTGTATGAGGCCATGTATTAAGTCGCTTTCCTTGGCAAAGCGGCCTTAATACAGCCTCTGTTCAGCCACATCGCACTAAGGCATAGCTTTAGCTGTTGCCTTATTGATGCGGCTGAAACAACCACCCTTGACCTTGGGAGAGAAAGAGTTAGTTCGCCAAGCCTCTAGGTGGTTGGACGACTGGTAAAGGGGCAATGTCCGACACTACCAAAAGTTGGCACAGTTATTGTAAAAAAAAAAAAAAAAAATCGCTTATATAAGCGGTTTATTGCTGTTGTATAGCGTATAAAGTTAAAACTAGTACCTATGTTATAGGATAGGTACAACGACACTTTACTGGCCGCACTACCACACGCAAACCACGCGATTCCCGCCTAAACGCCACCTACTCGCTCTCTACCGCTCGCGCTCAGCATTCATGCTCTGGTCGCACATCACACCCTACCCAACCTGACACGCTTCTTTATTACCGCACCAGCTCCAGAACCACACAGACTCCCCAGCCCACAGAAGCGGCTCTCCTTAAGTTTTGTGGATACCACAGCGCAGTATTACCACGGCAATCACGGAGGTGCACCATGGTAATGGCGGTTGTTGTGCCGCCTTAATGGTGAGGATGGAGCGCTCCCAAACTTGGCCCCAGTGAACCAGAATCCCTTTCAACTGGCTCTAGCGTGCGCTTACTCCACTAGTCCTTACCACTTATTTCACGTGAAAAACACACAATCTAACCTGAAAGTAAATCACAAGGTGATATGTAATCGAGTCTATTTGAGATCTTTGGCTTATATAAGCCAAAAACATGCAGTGCCTGCATATCACCAACTAAGCACCTTGGAGTAGGTGGTGATATGTTCCAATCAGCACAAACTCCGCATCTTTATCGGGTTTTGGTTTATGGCTGGGCAAAACTTATCACCTTACCATTTACTTTCAGGATCTAACAGCACGCCCCTGCGTGCTGCCTCAAATCAAAAACCTAAGCCCTACTGCGTATTTCTCCGGTCTAAAGCAGGAGAGCGATTAGCAGGCATCGGACGGCCATGCCGTGGTGGTTGTGGCAGCTGCCGCGCGTTGTTAGTTGGCAAAGCCTCACGTGTGGCATTAGGGCCCCAGCCACTGGTCTTTTTCGCCGCTAAAAAGCCCGCATCTTCTGCCCCTAACAGCGGAGCACCGCTCGCGGCATCTGCCGTAATGGACAGCATACTGCTCTCATGGGAATACCACTCACTGCTTTGAGCAGGCAGTGCCAGCACGGCGCTTAGTACCACAGTGGAAAGCAGTAGCATTTTGCCCATCATGATCTTCTCCTCAGAGCCTACGCCCTACTCTATCTGCCATTAGTTAACGTGGCTATGGCCGCGACGAATTGGCAGGTGGCAGCACAATCACTCCATGGTTGGGCCCTTGGTGTGGTGGCGTATACACCGGCCGCTGAGATGGATAAGGTGGCGGGCGTTGTCCCCAGTGCTGTGGTGGCCTTGCGCCTTGAGGTGGACGCTGTCCCCAATTATGTTGCGGCGGCATGGCTCCCTGAGGAGGTCTTACACCTTGCGGTGGCACAGCCCCTTGTGGTGGCAATGGCGGGCGACTAAAGCCTGGATCGACTACAGTACCAGCTGGTGGTATCGCACCCTGCCCGCTTTGAGGTGGCACTGTGCCTTGTGGTGGCAGTGGCGGACGACTAAAGCCAGGATCGACTACAGTACCAGCTGGTGGTATCGCACCCTGACCACCTTGAGGCGGCACTATGCCTTGTGGTGGGTATGGTCTATGTGGCCGAGGTGGATGTGGTGGCCGATGCTCTGGACGATGATCCGGCCGATAGTAATGGTCATAGCCGTAAGTAGGCACGTAATAGTTGTTCGTGATTCCAGTGTAGGGATCATAGCCCGAGGTGGTCGTAATGACGTTACCGTACTGATCCACATATACCGTGGTACCACTGTTGGTAGTAACGCTGGTGCCTTGGGCTTGAGCTTGTTGCTGTTGCAGATAGGTCTGCACCGCCGCCATCACCTGTGATTGCGGCCCCTCAAAAGTAGGGATATTGGTGCCGTACACCCGCACTATGGGCTCGTTTGTACCAGCCATGTTACCCACTGTAGTAACCGACCCCACTGGCGTGGTGGTAATCGTACCATTGCTATTAATGGTCGTAACTGTAGTGCCTTGAGAGTTAGTAGTCGTGGTGGTAGCACCATTAGGCCCCACTCGCGTCACACTTACTCCTTGCGGAATGTTCGAGGTCGAAATGGTCTTCACCTGCGTAGGTGTGGCTGGCTCTCTTGGCGTATATGATGGCACCGACGGCTCCGCTGCCGTCGCTAATAGCGGTGTGGTGAGCAGAACAGAGAGGCTCAGAGCAAGTAATGATTGACGCATGGTCCCTCCCACAGATAAAACCGAAAACAGCGCGTGACCTCAACAGAGAGGTGGGACATAGCAGCCCCTATCAGCAAGCAAGCAACAAAAGCTCTGCTCTTTGTTGCTGCAGCAGTATTAGGCCAGACGCTCAATCTCACTGGTCACAGATAGCGGCGGCAAATGCGCACTTTGTAATGCTGGCACGTCCAAATAAGCATCGCTGTCAGCATCTGGTTGGGTGATGTGGTGGCTACTATCACGTACAGGACGCAATACAGGTGTGATCTGCTCTGGAGCACTGGTATTTTGCAGTGGTAGCGACTCAACTGGCAGCGATACCGTGCTGCTGGAGCTTTCAGTGCTGACTCGACTCACAGGAGCGGAGCTGCTGCCCTGCGTAGCTGTAGCAGTCGTGGCCGTAGCTATCTCGGCCTCATGAGTCGTTGCCGTTTCAGTGCTATTGGTGTTGGTGGTATTAGCCGCTACTGCGGTAGTGGCAGCAGTAGTATTGGTAGCACTTGGCGCTGTGGCTTCAGCTTCAGCTTCGGCTTCGGTGGTCGTGGTATCGGCTGTGGTGTCCCCAGTGGTCGTACTTGCCGCCACAGCGGTATTAGCCCCTGCCGTTACACTCTCTTGAGTGTCCTGCGGATACTCTAAAATGCGATAGCCCTTAACCTCAACCTTAACGCGAAACATGTTGCGGTCGATCTCACCGTAGATCTCAATGAGCTGATCCTTGTACACCGGAGTCCAGTCGATGTCATCATCGAGCTCTACCGCAATCGAGTTCCCCATCTCGTCGGTAAACTCATAGCTGTTTTCATAGAGATAGTTGGTAAGACGGCCGCGCATCCACACGTCTTCTTCGTCTTTACCATGGCTCTGAATCGCCATCACGTTGTTAAAGTAGTTCTCAAAGCCACGTGGCTTATTAAAGTGGTTAGCCCAAACATCCGAGCTCACTAACCACGAGCTACCACAAAAGAGTGCCACGCAGGCCGTGCCTGTGACAATCTTCTTCAGACGACGATAGCCCTCACTGGAGGTAACGGCTTCACTGACGTTCTTGGCGGTACGCGTTGCTGCCGCACGAACATTTTGCCCGTGACTTACCGCCGAATTGGCAAGCAGCTCGTCAGCAGTGCTGGCTTTATCCTTAACCACAGCCGCAGAGTCTTTGGCTTTATCCGCCACAGTAGCAGCTGAGTCTTTAGCTTGAGAAAAGAGCGTTTCTGCTTTCTGGGCAGAGGCAGAAGCGGCAGCAGAAACCTGTGAAGAGACTTTGGCTGCGGTGGTGCTGCTCACTTGACGCACAGAGTTTACCGCTGAGGTCGTAACGTTACTGGCAGCAGTTGCGGCACGGGAGGCAGCATCGGCAGCAGTGCTAGCGGCATTGTGGACAGAGCTGTTAATGGATTTAACAGCAGAGCTGGCTGATGACGCCGAGAGTTTGTCTGCTGCGGCAGCCACAGCTTTAGAGGCTGCAGAGGTAGCTTCTTGCGTAGCTTTGTGGGCATGATTGCTGACACTGTCCAATGCAGCACTGGTCTTAGTGGCAGTATGGGCGTAAAGATCACGAGCGTGTGCAGAAGCGGTATTAGCCGCTTGTTGCACCCGTGAGGCAAGCTTAGACCAAGGCGAGTGATAGTGATGCTTATTACGTGGCATGAACTTACCTCGACATAGCCCATAGGGACAGTGACAAAGAAATTTACGATGCAGTGGAGCAGCAAAGAGCAGTCAGCATGAGCACGTGGTAACAAGTGGCTGCAAGTGTTTAGGGGAGTGGTTTGGGGAGTGGTTTTCAGTGGTTGGGCGTGCTTAGCACGCGCCGGAATTGTGCTCCAGCAGCAAGGCACGTAATGGTGACGCAAACGCGCAAAAAGCTCTTATTTAAGCCGTTGTGAGGGTAAGATGCTCTGACCTTCTTCCTAAGTTGCGATAATATGAAACTAAAATTAGCGCTTGCTTAGGCTGCACTGCCAAAAGTCACAGCTTTGTAAGTAAAACAGGGGAAAAGTGACCGCAGCAGAGCAGCGCCCTTCCTCTCAAAGACGCGCGAGGCACAGCACGTTTCAGCCTTATGCGCTCCAGCACGCCACCAGAGATAAAGCATGCTTTCTCTACGCTGGGTAAACTCGCTTGAGTCTACGACTGCGTTACTGCCTATCCTGCTAACCACACCTCGGAGTAAAGCTTTTGGCAAAGCACAGAGAAAACCACCCCAGAGGGGCCTACACACTGATCTACGTTACGATGCACTGAACAGCAATGCGCACCACCACTACCACTTGCAGCAGAATCACCAAAAGTACTACCCCATTACAGGATCAATCTCGGCTCAACATAAGGCCTCGGAGATAACAGCAGGAACGCTATATCAGAGCATCTGCTCTTTAGGATCTTATGTGGCAAGCACGCCTCTCTTGATGGTGGTATTTGGGGTGATAACACTTATGGTAATTCGCACTGCGCTTTCTTTTTTGGCTCACCTTGAGCCGCCTTACTACCTGTAAGGTACAAGCTCTTTAACCACTTATCTTTTCCTTGCTCAGCCCCCTCTTGCTGCCTCATTTTAATTGTTGCTTTTTCTTCTCAATCTCCACTGCACACCATGAGGGTAGAAAGCAGCAACCACTGAAGCTTGCTTGTATAATGAGCCACGCAATATCCAGGGCCAAGCAATAGCGAGAGCTGTGGCTTTGTCCGCAGAAAAAACGTAAGTTTGCTTCAGCAGCAGCCACTACCACTGTGGGTAAGCTGAGCTGTTCCAGATAAGCGGCGTTGCGTTGCTGCTCCTAGAGAACAGCAAATCTGCGCGCCAGAGGCAAAGCTGCGTAGCAGCTACCAGCGCATCTCTCCTTTGAGTGAGGCAGGGACGCAGTAACTTACGGCAAGACACAAGGATGGGCGCTAACTTTCACCGCCCCCAGCAGGAGTGCAGATGGCAATTACCACTACAGACCGCATCACTTTAAGTCCCAACCTCAAAATCCAGCAAGGCACCTTCCATGTCGCTGTCTGGGGTTGCCAGATGAATGTCTACGATGCCGACCGCATTCGTGACCTCATGAGTGCTGCAGGCTATGTAGAGCAAGCTGAGCCTAACGGGGCCGACATCATCATTCTCGTCACCTGTGCTGTACGTGCTAAAGCCGAAGACAAAGTCTTTAACCAATTAGGCGCATGGCGCCATCAAGGTGTGACTGACGACCACACCATTATTGCCTTAGGCGGCTGCGTCGGTGCGGAGTTAGCTGAGCAAATTCTCAAGTTAGACCCAACCATTGCCATTGTCTTTGGCCCTCGTACTGCCCATCGCTTACCGCACATGGTCTCCTCCTATAAGGCCACAGGTGATAAGGTCGTGGACGTGCAAGCTGAGGCCTTAGAAAAGTTTGATGCCCTGCCAGAGCAAGGACAGCGTGGCCCTAGCGCCTTTGTCACCATTATGGAAGGCTGCTCTAACAAGTGCTCCTACTGCATTGTGCCTTACACCCGTGGTGAGGAAGATAGCCGCCCAGAGCAAGACATCTTAGATGAGATCGTCACGCACATTGACCATGGCGTAAAGGAAATCAACCTCTTAGGCCAAAACGTAAACTCCTATCGTGGCCTTACCCCTGACGGTCAGGTCAGCAGCTTTGCTAACCTCCTCTATGAGGTAGCAGCCATCCCAGGCTTAGAGCGCTTACGCTTTACCACCTCCAACCCAATGGAGTTTACGGACGACATCATTGCTGCCATCCACGACTTACCAGTGATTGCGGACTATATCCACATTCCGGTGCAATCTGGCTCGGATCGCATCTTAAAGCTGATGCGCCGTAACTACACCTCTGACTCTTACCGCGAGTTAGTCGCTAAGCTGCGTCAGGCCCGCCCAAACATCTATATCTCCACCGATATCATTGTGGGCTTCCCTGGTGAGACGGACGAAGACTTTGCGGAGACCATGCGTCTTGTGAACGACGTAAAGTTCGACTCTGGCTTTAGTTTTATCTACTCTAAGCGTCCTGGCACCCCAGCGGCAGAGCTTGATGACCCAGTACCTTTAGAGCACAAGAAGCAAAACCTCTATGTGCTGCAAGAGACGCTTGAGAAGTATGCGCAGCAATACTCGCAAGGCATGCTGGGCACCACCCAGCGCGTGCTGGTCGAGGGCGTGAGCCGCAAAAACGCCCATGAGCTTAAGGCTCGTACCTCCAATAACCGTGTGGTGATTTTAGAGGGTGACCGTGACCTGATTGGCCAAATGGTGACTGTCAACATCACCGAGGTGATGACGCACACCTTACGTGGCGTGCGCTGCTAAAGCGCCAAATGCTGCTCTCAAGGATAGCCTTAGGCCCCACTTATCGCAGAGGTACCAAAGAGGCGCCTTTGCGATGGTTAAACTGCCACTATCTGACACTTACGCAAGTCAGTCCTTACCACCAGCGCCCCTCACCACCAACCTCACTGTATTTCACTTCCTCTTCCCTTTGGGGATGCCCTAATGGGGCAAAAATTGATTGCTCAAGGAGCTGCAATTGACAACTGCGAGTCCAGACCACGATCAGGACATCCGTCGCTTTAGCTTAGAGCCGGTTGACCGCAACCGCCTCGCCAACTTAGTTGGCCCTGAAGACGAGAACATTAAGCAAATCGCCAAACGTCTCGGGGTAGAAATCCTCAATGCCGGTGCCAACTTTAGTGTTAACGGTAAGGGCAAAAAAGCCATTGCCGCCGAGCGCATCATTAAGCAGCTGTACTTAGAGACCGCCCCTGTGGGTAAACACCGCAAGGCCGAGTTTATTACCCCAGATAAGGTCAATCTGGCCATTATCGAGAACACCCACTTAGAAGCAGACAATGTCGATAGCCCAAATCCGCTCGACTTCTACGACCAAAATCAAGCGCTCGAGCAAGCCGAAAACGCTCGTGCCTTTATCAAAAAGGAAGTGGCTGCTGGTAAGGAGCGCTACGAAGGCGAGCATGGCGGACGTGGCACCATTGGTGAGCTCTACCACAAGGCCTCAACCTTAAAGACGCAACGCGGCGTCATTAAGGCCCGCACCCCAACGCAGGCCGACTACATTAGCCAGATCATTAGCCATGATGTCAGCTTTGGTATTGGCCCTGCTGGTACGGGTAAAACCTTTTTAGCCGTAGCTGCCGCCGTGGATGCGCTCACACGCAATGAAGTGCGCCGTATCATTCTTACCCGTCCGGCGGTCGAGGCTGGTGAGAAGCTGGGCTTCTTACCTGGCGACCTCACACAAAAGGTCGATCCGTACTTACGTCCGCTCTATGATGCTCTTTTTGAGATGCTGGGCTTTGAGAAGGTCGAAAAGCTCATTGAGCGTCAAGTGATTGAGATTGCTCCACTTGCTTACATGCGTGGTCGTACCTTAAACGACAGCTTTATCATCTTAGATGAAGCGCAGAACACCACCATTGAGCAGATGAAGATGTTCCTCACCCGTATTGGCTTTAACTCCAAGGCGGTGATTACGGGCGACCCAAGTCAGGTGGATCTGCCACGCAATGTGCGCTCGGGCTTACGCCATGCGATGGAAGTGTTAGGCAGTGTTAAAGAGATTGCCTTTACCTACTTCCATGCTGAGGACGTGGTACGCCACCCTGTAGTGGCGGCTATTGTTAACGCTTACGATGCCTTTGAGCAAAAGGAGCGCGAGCGGGAGGAGCAAGAGGGCGGGCCGCTGCGCGAGCGTCGTGGCTATTTTGGACGCCAGCGCTTTGCTCACAACTACGGTAAGAGTGATGCCTTGGATGCGGCCTCGGATATCAGCGCAGCCAATTCTGAGGCGGCTTCCGCTGAAGCTGCTGCAGCGGCTGCTATCACCGACACCGCCGACAGCAGTGCGAATACCAGCGCAACTCCTCATCAAGACAGCCCTGCTACCAGCGAGTAAGAAAACGGTTTAAGAGAGCGCAGTAGTGGCTGGCGCTGCCGCTACCACCACAGAGGCTACGATGCTACCGCTAAAACGCCTCAGTCTTACTTAAAGTGGGTAAACGCCCGCATCGCCGCGACCACTCTGAGTAACGACTGCTGCTCTTTGTAGTGCGACGGTGGCCGGAGTTGGTACTCCTTCACCGCCAAGCGCCTTACGGCGCTAACTTATAGGGGGCTAAAGGCATCTGGCTACTGCTTGGAGTAAATCCCCTACCAGCTGGCTGTGACTACTCTGAGTACATCTGGATGCCACCGCCCCGCGCTGCGCGCAAGACAAAGGTATTACCATGCACATCAACATTGAAAGCCAAGTGGTCTTAGCTAACGAAGAAGAGATGCTGGGCATTCCTTCGGTTGCTGACATGATCACATGGGCCCAAGCGGCCTTTAACGCCGCAGGCTATAACAAAGACTGTGCACTCACTGCCCGTTTTGTCGATAACGACGAAATCCAAGAGCTCAACCGCACCTATCGCCACAAAGACTGCCCTACCAATATCCTCTCTTTTCCTTACGAGCAGGATGAAAACCTCCCTGAGGAGCTCCTTGCAGAGGAAGCGGCCGATGGTGAGTACTTAGGTGACTTAGTCATTGCCATGGCCGTAGTGCGTAAAGAAGCCCACGAGCAAGAAAAGACACTCACCGAGCACTGTGCCCACCTCATTATCCACGGCTGCCTGCACCTCTTAGGTTATGACCACATCACCGATGAGGAAGCACAAGAAATGGAAAGCCTCGAGATTAAGGTGCTTGCAGAGTTAGGCTACCCTAATCCTTATGAGGAGTAGCAAACAGCGTAGGGTAAAGCCTGCACTGTAACCTGCGCTCAGGTGCTGTGCTGGCTGTATACGTGGCACTTTCTTTGAGCTTCCTCACGCTCATAGGGCTTTTCCCGTGTATACGGCAAGGGCTCAGGTATAATGGCTCTTATCTTTAGCCATTGCGGAGTTTCGTTAATTTTTATGGGATCTGATAATCCTGCTACCCCCTCATTTTTAAGCAAAGCACGTGAGCGTCTGATGCGCAGCATTTTTCGGGGGCAACCGTCCAATGAGAAAGAGCTTGCCAAGGTCATTGAGCAGGCCAGTCAGGATGATATTATCAATGAAGACACCGAGGACATGATTCGCGGCGTCTTTGCTATCACCAAAAGACGCATTACGGACATTATGATCCCACGCTCGCAGATCGTGGCCATTGATATGGACTGCACGATTGCGGCGGCGATTAAGACCATTAGTGAATCCGGCCACTCACGCTACCCTGTGTCCTTAGAGGACAAAGACCACATCCAAGGCATTCTCATGGCTAAGGACTTACTGCCTATAGCCTCCGAGAGCGACAAAAGGATTGCCGACTACCAGCACCTGCTGCGTAAGCCTGTAGTGGTACCAGAGTCCAAGCGCGTCGACGCTATGCTCAAGGACTTCCAAAAGAACCGTTTTCACATGGCCATTGTGATTGACGAGTACGGCGGAGTCTGCGGCTTAGTCACAATTGAAGATATCCTCGAACTCATTGTGGGTGAGATTAACGACGAGTACGAGCAAGAGGAATCCAGCAAGGACATCGTCAAGACTGGTGAAAACACCTACACCGTCGATGGCAGCACCTCCATTGAGGACTTCACGCAGTACTTCCACACGCAATTGCCATCAATTGACGTCGATACCATTGCGGGCTTAGTCATTCACAGCTTAGGTCACATCCCACATAAGGATGAGAGCACCACCATTAATGAGTTTACCTTTAAGGTGGTAAGCTCCAATCACCATCAGGTGCACCAGCTCTTAGTGACGGTCAATCCGCCAGCGGCTGAGTCCTAACAAGCGCTCTTTTCCTGCTTTCCACAGCGGTAGCCAATACCGCTAAAGATCCAAGCCGTGTCCTCTTTTGGGGTCACGGCTTTGTTGTTTTGAGGGCGCTTTCCCCATGTGTGAGCAAAGCTACTTGCCACTAACCTACCTCAAAGATGAGTCGCGGTAGCGACGCTTGATGCCCCGTGAGTATCCCAAAAAGCAAATCTCAAAGGAGGCAACTGCCTACAATCAGGTGTTTTACCCTGAGATTAGGAGTTTGCTAAGGCGATACTATCGAGATAAGGCGCAGTCAGGCGCTTTTGCGAGCACCTCAGATTTTGGCTCTACTCTGCATTTGCAGAGACGGCACCAACACGACTCCAATGATGGTCACGCCACACGCCAGCACATGGGACACCATGCATGGTCGCAGGAGCGATGCTGCGGCCCCTGCCGTCAGCGCTACAGGCTCTCTACAAAGTGGTGAGCCGATATCTCCCAGTACTTGCGGTACACAAAATCCGCCGCACAGTTTAGATTTAGCTGGTACATCCTAAAGATCACAGGAAAATCCTTAGGCTGCCGCTGCCATTGCTCCTCATAGGAGTAGCAGTAGGTAATCCCCAGCTTCCGCATCACATCACCGCTACGGGGGTTATTCCTATCGTGAGTTGCTGTCAGGTAAGGCAAGCCATCGGCGCGCACCTGCGCAATCACTGCCGCTCCTGCCTCAGTGGCAATACCCTGATGCCAAAACTCCTGACGCAGGCCATAACCAAAGTCATGAGCCTCATCCAGAGACACGTTTACATAGCCAATGGGGATGTTGTCTGCCTTAAGGCAGATAGCATAAGCGTAAGCCTGTGGCAGGCGATACTTTGCGGCGTACCGCTCCTCAAAGAAGCGCTGCGCTTCGTCTCTGTCTTTTACGGGATACCACGGCAGAAACCTGTTAGCCTCTTTGTCCGCAAAGATACGCAGTAGCGCCTCGATATCTTGCTCAGAAAACTTCCTGAGAAGCAGGCGCTCTGTCTCTAATGTTGGGGTATTCTTTTCCTGCACTTTAGACAAACCCTATGCAGCGAGGCATGTCAATCAGCAAGCCAGCCAGTCCGCCATATACGCTGACCACTACCTCAGAGCAGTGGCAGCCATCGCGCCCCTTACTCAGAGATCAAAGCCAAAGCCCACGCCAATCCCTATCGCTGGCTCTACGGTGGCTGGGGTACTGTCTGCAGGCTGTGGAGCCGGTGCTGGAGCTGGTGCTGGCGCCGGTTGCGCAGGGCTATCTGCATCCACCGCAGGATCTAATGTTTGCGAGTGCTGTGGGTGCAGTGGATCGTGGGTGGGCTGTACAGTGGTGTCTGTTATGGTTGGAACCTTTACGCCCTGTCCTAAAGCGCAGTGGTAAGCACGGCCCGTGACGTAAAAGGTCTCCGAATCCATATACGGCGAGTAGTAAGGACGCCCAAAGATAGGGTCAGGCCACAAGTACATAGGCAGATCCGGCGTCACAATCACATGGGTCTCTACCACCGTATTTGCCCCTAACTCCGCCGCTGCTAAGCGCATGTAATTGCGTGCCGACTGTAGGGTAAAGGTATGGGAGCCGCTGTCGACCTCACCTAAAAAGGTACAGCCTACAACCTCGGTGGGGAAGGCCGTAATGACGCTGTTGATCTTGGCCTCATCCTCAGCAGAGGTCGAGCAACCACTAAGCAACAGTGCACTGCACACCATACAGGCAGCACTACTAAGCCACGCGCGTAACGATCTCATCTTGTCCCCTCTTTTCCTTGGTTCCACCTATGCTGAAGCGCACGTAAGAGTCGGCTCTTAGCAGAGTCGCACGCGCCTTAGCGTCGCTTGCGTCCTCGCGTGGTGCTGACCGTAAGCTCAAGCGGAGTACCAATCAGCTCCGCACAGAGACGCTGTAAGTAAGGCGCAAAGGCCTGATATTGGTGATTGGCGCGTACCGAAGTAATGAGCTTGTTCTTGTTGTAGTAGACACCAACCTTTAGCTCGAGACCACGGTTATTGCTCACCATAAACTGCTCTTGATAGCGCAGGTGCTCGTTCTGGCGAATGACAAAGTCAGGTTGCACACAAGCTTTCACTCGCTCCAGTAAGGAGATGATCTTGGCCTTACCGGCCCGCACTAAGCCCTCAGGGGTAACCTTACCGTGCGAGACAATTTGCTGCGCTTCAGCAGCTGAGACCAGCTCTACTTGCTGATTACGCTTTTTCAGGGGGCTAACGACTAAGCGCTCACCTGTCTCCGTAACCACCACGTTGCTGGTATGATCCTTACGGCTCCGACGGGTACTGGTACTACGACGTGTAGTGCCTGTATTTGCAGCAGTGCTGCTGTGATTTGTAGGAGCAGCACCATAAGGTGCGCTTGGAGCGGCGTCAGACACAGCATTAGCTGCCGAAGAAGCCCCTGCGTCTGCCTTAATGCTATGGGCATCATACGGACGACTGACCACGCCTGTCTGTAATGCCTCTACTGCCGACTGTACCTGTAAGGTAGCCTCTAATGGCGTCATACGCCCTCTAGAGCGCGCTCTAAGCGGTACGTAAGCAGCTCGTTCTACGGCCGGTTTTACAGGAGACGCAGGCTGCTGCGGAGCGTCATCCCATGGTGGGGAAAGCGGATCGGCTGGCGAGCGAGAAAAGGCACTTAATTGCTGCAGCTGCTCCGCAGGTAGCTGGCTGTGCTCTGCTATAGCGTGCAGCTGCGCTTGCTCACTTGAGGTTCCTGCCACTGGCCTTTGCGCTGCCAATGGTGGCACCACTGCATTACTCACCGGTGCCAGCTCAATGTTGTTGCTGGTATTGTTGGCAACAGGAGTAGCAGGAGCTGGAGTAGCAGTGTGCGCAGCATGTTGGCTGGATGCTGGGCTTACCGGCACAAAGAATGGTGCCAATGGCATCTCGTAGGGAGCCGTCGGTGCAGGAGCAGAAGCAGATCCCATAGGCGCTTTAGGCGGTGCAGACGCAGCACGCTCCTCAGCTGCAGCAATGCTCTGCTCTAAAGGCAAAGACGCCTGCTGCCCGATATGGCCCTGCGCTGCCTGTGGCGATGTAGGAACTGCATTAGCCGAAACTCGGTGCTCGCTGCGCTGCGCGGCTGCACTCCACGCTTCTGGCCCCTCGTCCCATGGCGGAGACAGGGGATCACTCTCTGGACGCGGAAAAGCAGCCAGATAGTGCAGCCATGCTTCTGGTATGCGGCTATGAGCCGCGATGTGGGCAAGAGCGGCTTTTTCCTGAGGCAAAGGCATGTTTCCACTCCATTACTCTGGTGGGCTAAAGGGGCTTAATGTGGACAATGCAAGGCACGGCATAAAGCGGCGCAACACCATGCAGCACGACAAAGCACAGCACAGCGCCATGCTGCGCAAGCTAACCGCAAACGTGCCTAACGACATCATTAGCGCAAAGAGAACAGTGGCAGCAGCTACCTCTCAGGGTAAAGCTGAGCGCTTGTTTGGGGCGGCAGGGCACCTTGAGGCAGCGTGGTCACAACGCCTCATGATAGGCTCTTGCTTCCTTGAGACGGGAGCTTTTTGGGGTTACCAACGTCCCCAGCACCATGATGCTGCCAGAGATGCTTTTTGTGCAGCTGTGAGTAACATGCTAACACCTCACAGTGCACGGGAAAAGCACAGCCTACAAGAGATACGACCGCACCTGCTGCCTTCTGCGTGTGCGCGATAAAAAGGCCTTACGACGCTACCGTGCTCGTCTCCATTAACAGTGACTGCTGCTTACGACTATGAGGCGGCTTGGTGTCAGTTGCGGTAGCAGGCTTAACTACCACCTACTCTGGTAAGCGCGCTGCTGCCAGCCATCGTGGCCAGTCTGTGCTTGAGCGCATAAACACTACCATAAGTGTGACCCTCTTTTGTTCTTCATGCTGCTTCTTTACCTCTTCCTCTCCTACTTCAAGATAAGTGATATTCAAGCGCGTCTTATCATGGTTTATCTAACCTAAGCAGCCAAGGGGATGAGGCCAATAGCCCAATCTCTACAGGTGGTAACACTTTAGGTAATATGCACTAAGTTTTGCCCCACAGACACAAGATGCTATAACCAAAATGCATAACAATGCATGAAAAAATACCAATAGACTATTGGTCACTTTGCGGTTATCTTTAGTGCCACGCCACCACTGCTGACTTTTGCAGTCACCACCAAAAGTGCGCAAGCTGTACTTTGCTATGCGCTTACTGGTAGCGAGTACCCCACAACCCCATGATTTTATAAACAGAGCGTGGCTCTAACGCCACAGCGGCCCTGACACCCGCAAGGAGAAAACAATGTCGTACACCATCCTCAACAACGCCCCATTTAGAGCAGACGTCGTCGGTTCGTTTTTACGCCCTGACAAGCTCAAGAATGCTCGTAACCTCCACCGTCAGGGTCTGTTAGACGCGGCGGGCTTAAAAGCAGTTGAGGATGAGTGCATTACCGACCTCATTGGTAAGCAGATCAAGCACGGTCTGCGCGGCATTACCGATGGTGAGTACCGTCGCTCCTTCTGGCACCAAGACTTTTTCTGGGGCTTAGGTGGCATCCGCAAGGTCGCTGGCGCCTCCGGCTACAAGTTTGCCGGTATCGAAACGCGCAATGAGACCTCCGGTATCTGTGGCAAGATCACGGGCCATAACCACCCATTCATCGAGCACTTTAAGTTTGTGAAGCAGTTTGAGTCCAAGGGCTACGGCTTAGTCGCACGTCAAACTGTGCCTGCACCATCGCAGCTCTTATCTACCCTGCTTAACGTGCGTAAGAACGAGGAGCCTTGCCACTATCAGGACTTCTACGCCACGCTCGATGACTTAATCACCGACTTAGGTGCGGCCTATCGTCAGGTCTTTACCGACCTCTACAACGCTGGCTGCCGCTCCATTCAGTTAGATGACTGCACGTGGCCAGTGCTATGCGATACGAGCAAGGTCGAATCCTTAGGCTTAAACGTCGACGAGTTAGCCAGCCGCTATCTGCAAGCTAACAATGAGGCCTTAAAGGACAAGCCAGCCGACCTCGCTATCTGCACTCACATCTGCCGTGGCAACTACCGCTCGCACTTCTTCTCTTCTGGTAGCTACGATCGTGTCGCTAAGTACGTCTTAGCTCAAGAGAACGTCGATGGCTTCTACCTTGAGTACGACGATGAGCGCTCTGGCTCGTTTGAGGCGTTAAAGGCGGTGCCAAAAGACAAGCGTGTGGTCTTAGGTATCATCACCTCCAAGCGCCCTGAGCTTGAGGATCTCAAGGCCTTAGAGGCTCGTGTGCATGAGGCTGCCGAGTACTTCCCTCTGGATAACCTCTGTGTGTCGCCACAATGCGGCTTTGCTTCTACTGAGGAAGGCAACGAGCTAACGGAAAACGAGCAGTGGGCTAAGGTCGACTTAGTGGTCGAGCTGGCACAGCGTATCTGGGGCTAAAAGGCACCTCACAGCACTGGGAGTGGCCCTGTCCCCCGCCACCGCTCCAGTCTCTAGCCAAACTCTCTCTCTCTCCTCAGCGCCTTGAGGGTAGAGCGGCACCAAGCCACCTCCCCTGAGGCGCAGCGCCATCAGCTCTTCCCGAGCTGTGCAACACAGCACAGCCTTGGACTCTGGGGGCGGCACATCTGGCACGAGGGCAAACGCTTTACCCCGCGCCCACGCCCTCCTCATTACCTTCCTTGAGCGCTCTCTGCGCTCACCACTGTTTCCGCCTTTAGTCTTTAGCTTTACCCTGTGAGCGCGAGCGCTTACTTGGGGCTTTCGCAGCTGAGCTTTTCTTACCCTTACTGGTTGTGGCTTTAGCTTTCCCCCGTGACTTGCTGTTGCTAGAACGTGCCTTAGCAGGATTGCTGCTCTTTGCAGGACGTGTAGTGGCCTGACGTTGTTTGGTAGCTGGAGCTGTAGCAGCAACACTCACACTGCTCTGATGCAAGGCAGAGAGAGCCTCACTATCACCTGCCCCTGCCTCATGCGCTGCCTGCAAGGCGGCAGTGGCTGCCTCTACTGTAGTCGTAGTGGCAATAGCCGCCCATGGCGCGCCGCCTCTATCATTGGTGCTGACGCTATCCTCTGCCTTAATCTGAGCAGTAGCGTGCACCGCTGTAACAGATGCAGAGTCATCTCTGCTCTTCTGTCCTGAGTTCTTAGAAGTAGTTTTAGTGGTGCTCTTAGAGGCGCCCTTGGTCTTTCTTAGAGAGAGGACAGTGCGGCCGGACTTTGGCTTGTCCTGAGCCGAGGAATCATGTGCAGAAGAGGTAGCAGCTGTAGCTGTAGCTGCCGCAGCTGCCGTAGTCTCAGGAGCATTCGCCTCTTGAGCAGCATCTGTATCTGCAGCTGTTGCCAGCACAGCAGCGCTCACCTCTTCCTCAGCAATGCTCGCACCTGCATCCTTACCAACAGTAGCAGGCTGCTTCGTTTCAGCAACAACAGCCAAGGCATCTTGGACATCCGCAGCAATGCGCAGCCCATCTTCTTCAGCACCGGCCTTATTCTCAGCAAAAGAAGCAGAATCCCCCAGAGCAGCAAGCGGCACTGACGGTACAAAGGCGCCATTCACAAACTGAGTAGCGGCTGTAGCCTCACTCTCCCATGGGATAGCATCAATGTCAGCAGCAGAGTCAAAATCAGCCACTTGCTCCTTTTGCTGACGCTTAGCCCATCTGCTCTTTTTGAGCGCCGCTTCATCATAAGCCTGCTCTATAGCCGCAGCGCGCTGCTGTGCCAGACGCTGTCTCTGCTTAGCTGCAAGAGCATCCTCAGGCAAGATCTCGATGCCGGTAGTGGAGATTAAGGAGTCATCCTCAGGATGGCGTTCTTGGTAGTCCTCAACAGCGGCCATAATGGCATCGAGGCTCATGTCTAAGACCTCGCCTTGGTCGTTGTATTTGATGAGCTGATCACGCTCTTGCCAGCTCATACGCGGCTCTGTTGGTTGTGCCTGTGGTAAAGGTGGTAGGAGCTCAGGTAGAGCACTTACAGCAGGTGCTGGCGCTGGCGCCACATTACCAGCAGTATCAGTCTCATACGCAGAGACAGCATCTCTCTGCGCTACCGCCGTCTGCGCTGTTGCCTTCGCTACAGCCACATCCTGCATAAACTGCTTTAGCGCCGCCAAATCAGAGTCTTCATGAGACATTGCCGCTTGCGGTTGTGGCCCCTCTGCACTGCCCTGCTGCTCACTGCTGATACCAGCACCACCAGTCTCCGTATCAGAAGCATGATTTGGCGCTGCTGACGGTACTGAAGTACTGTCATACTGTGCGGTCTGGACACTGTCTGGGTTAGCACTGGCGCTAAATGCAGAGGCGCTGCTCTCAGTGGTTACAGGCCCATCTTGCTGAATAGCCATAGCCACTGCATTAGTTGCAGCCTCTGCTGTGGCGACGTCGCTCTTAGGCTCGTGAGCCCTCTGCTCCTCAGCGGCATAGAGCATTGCGCTTAACTTACGCAGAGCCACCTCATTATCGTCTTCTGGAGTCCTTGCGAAGTCATAGGCATTTCCGATGGAATCACCACGTGCCTCATGCTGCGGTAATGCTGCCTTCTGCTGTTTCGTCGTAACAGCAGCATCACTTTGATCTAGCTCTGCAGCAAAGGCTCGCAGCTCTTTTATGCATTCTTCCATAGTCATGCATGAGCTGCTACGCTCCTCTGACGCTGGAGACTCTGAGGAAGTGATGGCGGCAGCTTCAGCTTTAGTGCTGTCAGCAATGTTGTGAGCAGCATGCAGAGCTGCTGCCGCATTACTACCAGCTTGTGCAGAGCTGTCCTGCACATAGGCACTACTCTCAGGTACTGCTTGCCCAGCAGTAGACGCTGCAGCAGACGAGTCCACAGGCGAAATATACTCCTTGATCATGGCAGCCACAAACTCCTGTGGCAGATCAAACTCTGAGGCCAGCGCCTCTACGCTAAACTCAGTCACTCCACCATCTAAAGACATCGTGATACGCTCATGCAGTAAATCTTCTTTGTCCTGCTGTGAGAGCTGCATCCACGGAGCATGATCCTGAAAATAACTTGTGGTGGTGACTGGTGCTGCTTCTGTGTTCTGGGGGGCACTAGCAAGAGGAGCAATATCTGGTGCAGCGCTCATATCCGCCGCCTCTTGCTGCGCACCACTGTGCCCCAAGTCTGCCTCTACTGGGGTAAACAGCTGGCGCTCAGGCTGCACTTGAGCCTTTTCCTCTGGGGTATACCACTTACCCGCGCCTTGCCACTCCCGCTCATCTGGTGGTAAGGCACTCTCATTATCAGTGGCCAGAGCCTCGTCTGCCACAAAGTAGCCGTCATCGGTGGTGGGATGATCGGAGCTTACGAAGGTGTCCTGTGGGTTCTGCCCCTGCGGATTTTGCTCCTGATGCTTTGCAGTAGCAGTAGTAGCGCTCGCACTTACAGCATCACTACGGCCCTCACTACTGAGAGGAGTGTCTGTTGCTACAGCGCCCGCCCCAGTGTCGCTGTCGCTCTTAGTGACGGCAGTGTGCTCATTAGCGCTACCGTCGTTAACAGCCCCTGCTACCTCTTTGCCCTCAGTAGCTTCGCGCATAAAGGGCATCTTTATGCGATAGTGATTGGAGGAGTAGAACTCACGGGCAAACGCACGGTTCTCCTCAGCAAAGGGATCAAAGTTAGCACCGACGAAATCCTCTTCAGAGATGAGCATATCATCGCACTTACGCTGCCGCTGCGAGGCGGCTTCTTTCACCTCGGCGACTTTGACGAGTTTGTGCTTAGGTAAGAGCTTTTCGAGGTCGGTAGCACTCATGGTCTTACTTTTCACTCCTCTCTACGGTCAGGATTAGTCTTGGCAGAGCTGCTCTGTGGGGGCTGATACTGCTGCTTGCACCTAAGCTTAGCACAAGCCTCACAGGGAAAAGGTTCGCCGATGCAGGCTTTTGCTAAAATAGCCGTCGTTTGGCATTTTTGGCTTATCGGGAGTGCTGCATATGCTGCAACAGCTGGCAGACAAACTCATGTTTCTCGGTGACAACACCTTTTGGTTACGGCTCTTTCAGAGCAAGTTAGGACTTGTTCTCGCTCCAGCCGTATTGGGCCTCATAGCGACCTTAGGTTTTGCGCCATACCACTTGTGGGTAGTGACCTTAGCGACCTTAGCCGCCGAGTTTTGGCTCGTGGGTAAGATGGTCAAGGCAAAACAAGTTTTTGTCTCGCTCTTAAGCTACTTTACAGCGCTCAATGCTATTACCCTAGATTGGCTTAACTTTGTCATGGAAGGCTTTGGCGGCATGCCCCTAGTGCTATCTTGGGCAGTGTTGCTGATCTTTGCGGCCTATCTGGCTTTTTTCCATGCGCTGTTAGGAGCAGGCGCTTTTCGCTTAGCACAGCGTAAGCTCCGTCCGCATGAGCTGGAGCGTATCCATGCCGAGGATAACCGCCACCCTACTGCTACGACGGTCTCTACTACCACGAAGAGCACTTTAGCAGTGCCCGCCACTACTGCCACTGCTGACGCCAAAGCCACCACAGAGTCACAACGCATCACAGCATCACAGAGCCACACCGCGCCTCAGACCGCCAGTGCCGACGCCACCGCCAAAGCAGAACCAACCACTGCTGCTGATGCTGCCGCACGCCCTGCTGAGAGCCACGACGATGACGAATACGACGATGAGGAAGAAGGTGAGTCCATGCCTGCGCGCGGTCTTGCTATCTTTACGTCTGTGTCACCGATCACTACTGCCGAGCAGACAGCAAACGCCAGTGTCAGCTCCCCAGAGCTTAAGCGCACTGCTGCCTCTGCAGCCAATGCTACGCAAGGAACTGTGGCTACGGCACAAGGCAACAATAAGCGATCAGCTGCCCCTGAAGGTGATGACGCAGAGGTAGAGCTTACTGTAGCTGATCTCGACCGCATTCGCCCCGATCTGCCAGGTGGTATGCCAGGCATGTTTAACAACGACCTACGCATGCCGATTCTCACCGCCAAAGATGGCAGCAAGCGCCTCTTGTATAAGCAGGTCTTAATGCTGTGCTTCTTACCGGTAGCGCTGATCATTGCTGACTTTATTGTCGGCTGGCTCTTTACCGGCTTTCCTTGGATGTACTTGGGCTATATCGCAGTTGAGGGCCCCTTCTCTGGCTATGCTCCACTTTTAGGTGTACGTGGTATTACCCTTGTCCTGTGCATTGTGGCAGGCGCGCTGGCGTTAGCCTTTGAACGGCGCTTTATCTACTTCCCTATTGCCGGTATGCTCTTTTTAGTGGGCATCTTTACCCTTGGCATTCGCTATACCAGTGACTTAGCTCCTCTCAAGGTCGCAGCAGTACAGGGCAATATTCCACAAGCGATTAAGTGGGATCCTCAGCACACCATGCCTACCATTGAGAAGTACCTCCATTTGACCATGGAGTACTTTGGCAAAAGCGATCTCATTATCTGGCCAGAGTCGGCGATGCCGGTCTTTGCTCAACAGATCATGCCTTTACTCAGTGATATCACCATTCATGCAGAGGCGACCAAGAGCCCGATCTTAATTGGCATCCAGCGCTATACAGTTGCAGAAGTAGCCACTGAAGACCATGCTCCTGTGGCAAATGCTGCTACGGCCACAGCTGCAAGCGCAGCAAAAGCGGCACAACAAGAGATAACTACCACCTCTCCTGATGAGGTGCTCATTACGGCTAAGAACAACAGTGCCAACACTACTGACACAACCAACACTACCAGTACTGACAACGCTCCTGCAAGTGATGCCAGCACGGCCGCTAACGATACTTCAGCTGCCAGCTTAGCGCAGGCTACCGAGGGCGCGACACTAAGAGCTGAAGCTGCTCAGCCTACAACAACTACTACACCTGTAAAGCCACGCCTGCAGGTTCGCCACAGCTACAACTCGCTCCTCCTTTTAGGACAGAGTGACGAGCTAGCTGATGCGCAGATCTACGACAAGCGCAAGCTGGTGCCTTTTGGTGAGGTTGTGCCTTTTGCGAGCATCACGCGGCAGTTAGGCTCTATCTTTAATTTCCCTATGTCGAGCTTTACGGCTGGTGCGGCCAAGCAACAGCAGATGCACCTCATTGAGCGCGACTTGTACTTTATTCCAGCTATTTGCTACGAGTCGATTTTCCCTGAAGCGATTGCTGCCCTCTATGATGACCACACCAATGGCATTCTTATGGTCAGTAACGACTCATGGTTTGGCCCTACCCGTGGCCCTGAGGAGCACTTAGCTATTGCGCGGATGCGTACTCTGGAAATGCAAAAGCCCATGATTAGAGTCACGAACTCTGGCATCACCGCTTACATCGACTCTATGGGTAAGGTGGTCTCCGCGCTGCCCCAGGATACCGATGGTGTCCTCACTGTGGATATGGTGCCTGCTAAGGGCAATACGCCTTTTATGGTGGTAGGCAACATTCCACTTTACATCTTGCTGCCACTATTGCTGCTGATTGGCTGGTACTTACGCTCTAAGGAAGAAGACATCCAAGAGCAGAACTTCCAAGAGCTGGTACGCCCTTAGGAGCAAGTGAGCTCCTCAGTGACGGCAGCAAGGTGAAGAGCTGGTACCAAACCACACCTCAAGATGAATGGTGCAAGTGAGCCTCAGCTGCTATTAAGCTGAGGCACGCATAATTGCCTTAAATGCCGTCATCTCTGAAGTCAGTTGATCCTTTAGCTCACAGCTACAGCTGCAGCTGCACTCCCAGCTCGACACTTCCGGTAAGAGCGCCATGTTCGCCACATGTAAAAGCCCGCCGCAACAAGGGCGTTGCTTAGCCATGGGGCAGATAACGGAGACAGGCCGCATTTTGGGCAAAAAGAGCTGCACAACGGCCGCTGGTTAGCGCATAATGGTGTAGTTAGTCGCCAGCGCTATCTCTGCCACTTGGCAGCTCTATTTATGGCAGCGCAGCGATAAGGCTTTCAAGGAGAGGCAAGATGCGTGAGATCTTCTTTAGCAGCTCTAAGGTACTGACTTACATCATTAAGAGGTGCTACCTCAAGGGCTACCACATTAATCAGGCGAAGGCTCAGCGTCTCCTCTATTGCAGCTACGGCAGCATCATGGCCTTATTTGACATGCGCCTTACAGACGAGCGTCCGATTACATGGGAAGCGGGGCCGATCTTTCCACGGGCTCTGTTTGACCACATGCACCACCAGCTGAACTTTACGGAGCAGCAGACACCACTGGAGCAAAACTTATGTCCGCCAGCGATCCTGTACGTGATCAACCTGACGGTGGACAACTTTTCACGGATGGGAGCAGAGGAGCTTAACAAGTTCCTCACGGCGCCAGGCACGCCATGGTACATTGAGTCCAACAATGGCGAGAACTTGGGTACGATTATGGGCGATGAGCTCATTCACCAGTACTTCTTACAGAACGTGGTTAATCCAGACGCCTATGATGGGCCATCAATGGAGATCTCGATCTCCGGCTACAGCAACACCGAGAACATGTGGGCTTAGCCTCCTTCCTCATGCGGGCGTGCACCTTTAGCCTAAGGCTGCCGCCCCAGTTAAGTCACGCCGCACAGCGGCTCTGCTTGCGCTAACCCGATGTTTCACGTGTATTAAAAGCGATCATAGAGATGGTCGGTACTGGGACATGGTAAAGCGCTTTTGCCACGCCAGCTAAACGGTCAAAACTACACGCTTCACACGATAGTCCCCCTTCAGTGCACCCAAAAACGAAGAAAGGGGCTCACCTTGTAGCGAGCTCCTCTCTTAGAATCTGGTGAAACCTGTAGTGTGATACGCAATGTCCTACCAGCACAGCACAGCACAGCACGAATCATCACCTGCTAAAACAAGAACTACCGTCATACCACGAGTTGTTAGGCGCCATAGACAAGCATTGCTGTTTGCTGTTGAATCTGAGCCACTTGCCTTTACAATTGCGTTGCGAGTAACAGCCTTTTTTAAGGTCAGCTGGTACAACATTGGTAGTAGTTTCAACCTGAGAAGCTTGAGCAGTCTCTGCAGGCACGACGTCATCTGCATTGGCGCTACAGGTGGCAGCGCATAACGCAGCACTGACGCCCACAACTACACTAACAAGCCAGAATTTTGGTTTCAGCATACGTTACCTCTTCTTTGTCCTTGACGCTCGGGGATAGAGCTATCAGGAGACTTCTTTGTTATTGCCTGCAATCTGGCTATAGAAATCTTGCATAATTAAGTGCGAGTAAGAGATGAGCATGAAGATGTTCGGGACGACGCCAAGATCGGCTGTAAGGTGGGCGATGCGCTGGGCATACTCAGGGTGTGCGTTAAGCTCATGCTGTGAGAGCGTAGGGAAGCCGATTTTCAGGAAATCGAAATCTGCGACCTTGATAAAGACGTGATCAAGGAAGAACTCGATATCCTCCAACCCTTGAGGGAAAAGCACATGTAACACCTTGTGCTCTATAGGCGCGGAGTTCTGACAGAGCCATTTGATCTGCTCTGTAGGGAAGCCCGCCTTCCTAAAAAGCATTTGCAGCTTATCAGCACTATAATGAGCAAAGAGTTCAGCATTACGCTTATCTAAATCTGCAAAGGAAATTGCCCCGTTGCTGTCAGCAGCCACCTTAAACAGATCCCGCAAAGCCTCGGTCAGTTCATGCGCCGCACTCTCCACTTTAAGGTGGATCGACTCATCACGCAGTTTGAGTTTCTTAAAGTGCTCTGCTTTCTCGTCCACAGTCAGGCGGTCTGTAAACACGCTATCGAAGCAGTAGCCCAAATCACGGCCCTTCTGCAGCATGCTGCACTGATCACAAACAAAATCAAAGAGCTGTGAGACGACAGTATCTTGCAGGTAAGTAACGGATAAGCTCTCAGCAGAAGCACGGCTTGAAGCAGATACCGATCCATAACCGAGCTTTGCACATACCAGCTCGAGCTTTTCCTTGAAATTGATATCAGACATGAGACCACCCTCGCTTACAGATTTGTCCAAATCACCAGAGGAAGTGCTCCCGTGTTGGTGACGACATTCAAAGCTCCGGTACCTTTGAGCTTGATTTTCACCTGAGGATCTCCTTGAGGAATTTTGTACTCATCCTGTTTAGCACAGCATAAAACCGGACGGCAAGCGATTCGGCCCTCGCCTAAGTCACTGCCCTTGACGTAGAGCATAGTATTAGGCATGCCCGCAGGGAATGTGCAGTAGGTATTACTGCAACCTGGATCGAGTGTATATTGAGGCGTGTATAGTGGGTGCTGAGTAGCACCTTCTACAGAGCTTAAAGGCAAGCTCTGGAACTGCTTTACGTGAGTGTGCACTGGCACCATGCTCAGTAAGGTCGGCTCTTGGTTGTTTTTATCGGCGGCGTAAAGTGCTAAGCCCTCGCATAGCTGCCAGTACAGGTAGTAATAGCCTGAGTCGAACATAACGGTCTCAGTTTTGGAGACAGCGAAGTCCCAAGTGCGTTGATCCTCCACAGTAAACGACATCTGACGCGACAGATTAGCTGAAAAGCCAAAATCAAACGCTGGGAATATACCGCCACCACCGCCGTTAGCGCTTGTTAAAGCTGCGGCATATGCAGCTGCTTTAATTGCCCCCAGAAAGTTAGGAGCCAAGTTAAGCCCTAAAGTGAAGCCCAAGTCCTCAGAGATAGACACGGTCTGAGATTGCGAGTGGCTGACACTGACACCGTAAGTCATGTTGATGTCACGACTTGCTGTTACTCCTTCCGGCATAGGGAAGTAATCAACCAAGTTCCAGCATATCGTGCGGCGCAGCTCATAATGGTCGACACAGCGGAGCTTATTGTCTCGCACCGCGTTGCGTGCCTTGTATTGACCAACATCGTAGTTAGGCATGGTTTGCCATGGATAACGCCAGTCATAGACGTTATCAAACTCACTACTCGAGATGAGCGCCTTTGCTTTAACAGCGTACTCTGATTGCTTTGGAAGTGGTGGAGTTAAGTCCTTAAGTTGCGGGCACAGGAACTCGTTAAACGGCGGATCTTGGCTATCCCTGACGTCAATCATCGCTGCTCCATTTGGACACATAGTTGGTTCAGGTGCGCTACTCAGCTGCTAGTTAAAGGGGAATAAACGCACACCGCCCACATACAAATAGAGGAGCCCTCCTTGCGGCGAACTCCCCGCGTACTAGGAACGACTGACTTAATAAATGACGCAATTTAGGGCACTTAAGCATGCCCAACTCAAGATAGGCTCAGGCTCGCTTGCACCTTTTATCTCGAGGTGGGACGTTTCAGCCACGCATCACTACAGCCGTCACTTATTAGCTCACTCTTTCCCTACTATACTCAAACAGCGGAGATGGTTGTGACAACTGCTTAGGAGTTATCACAAGTGACAATGCTGTGACAGTATAGAATCTGTGAAACCTGTGAGTGGTATGAGGCAAGCGCCAACCTTGGTGTCTAATTGGCACCTCGTTAGCGCTTGCCTTAGTACTACCAAGGTGGTCTAACAGCTCTCTAGAAGCTACTGACTATTAGCCGATCAGGCTTAAGCCTAACTGTGGACGAGTGTTAGCTTGCATCAGCATGGAAGCAGCGGCCTGCTGTGAACGAGCATCAGCCTCGTTAACAGCGACGTTGGACTGGTTACGAATCGAGGACTCGAGACGGTTTTGGATAGCACCTAAGCCAGAACGCTGAGTGTCAACCTGAGCAATAGCAATGTCCATGGTTGTAATTAAATTCATTGCAGCCGATGCAGAGCTGAAAGTTACACCAACTGCATCAGAGCCATCAGCCAGCTTTGCAGCTGCGGCATCCAAGCCAGCAGCAGCACCAACATTGACAGCAGCGTTATCCATCATGTCGCTGAACTTAAACGAGCTAACATCAAACGAAATAGTGTCACCGGAGTTAGCACCAACCTGTAAGGTTAACTGACCACCGTCTGCGCCTTTATTGTTATAAATGGTTTTGGAACCAACATTGGTACCATCAGCACCATCTAATACCAGCTTGCCACCATAAGTGGTCTGCTGAGCAATACGATTAATCTCAGAAATCAGCTGGTTAGCTTCATCCTCTAAGGCTTTGCGATCTTCAGCGGTATTGGTACCGTTAGCAGCTTGCACAGCTAAGGTACGCACAGTCTGCAGCATGGTGTGGATTTCGTCCATGCCGCCTTCAATGGTCTGGGCTAAGGCAATACCATCGTTGGTGTTACGATTACCTTGGTTTAAGCCATTGATCTGCGAGGTCAGACGGTCAGCGATCTGTAAGCCAGCAGCGTCGTCCTTAGCGGAGTTGATGCGCAGGCCAGAGGATAAACGCTGGTAGGTGGTGTTCAGCGCATTGTTAGCGTTGGTAAGGAAGCGTTGACCGTTTAAGCTGGAAACGTTGGTATTGACATAAATAGCCATATGCCAAAAGCCTCACGACGTATGTTTTACTGAGTTTGTGCGGGCTCGTACTAAGTCGCTCACAATGAAGAAGCTGACTTAATACGGCCTCTGTCTCGACCACCTCACGAGCTTTTGCTCTATTTTGATGTGGCCGGCAGCCCCCTACAAAGAAGTGAGCTTAATAAGCTCGTGGGCTGAAACAACCACCCTTGGCTTGAGGAGCGCAGATTTAGCTCGCCAAAACGCTAGGTGGTTAGACGCCTAGAACAGGAGCAACGGCCAAAACTACTTTAAGAAAGCTGGCATGGAATTTGAAAAAAAAAAAAAAAAATCCCTTATTTAAGCCGTTTCTTGCTAAATTAAATGGAGCACATAATCAAGTTGAGCTAGTTTTAAAGCAGCTGAATTAAACACCACTATCTCGATCTCGCTCTTTTAGCGACAGCACTTTTCACCTGCCCATCTCAGAAACCAAGTTTCAGCCCCGATACGTCCTGAGTCTTAATGGCTACAACTCCAGCACGGCAATCTATGTTGTCCCCACCCAAGCTGCGCAATCAGCCAAAAGCAGCTCTGCCTCAATACAGTGATGCTCTCTCTTAAGTAAGTTTCACTGCTGCAAGCTCGCACGTCTTTTCCTGCGGCCATATGATGGCTGTAGCCGTTGCCCACTAAATCTTACGTCCGCGCACAAAGCCCCTACCGGTATTAGCATCCGTCTGGTCATTGGTGCCCACAATCAGCGTTCCCCTCCCCCGCACAGCCACAACTCGCGCTAAGTAGAGCTGAGCAAAGTACACCACATCGCTCTCTTGCTCTGCAAAGGAAAAACCATTACGGGCTGCCTCTTCATCGCGATCGGCACTGTGGACTTTCACCAAATCGAGTTCTTCATCGATTAAGCCACGTTGGTAGAGCTTCTGCGCCAGCGAAAACAAATCCTCGCGCTGCTGCTTTGCCCTCTCCTGCGCCGCTTGTTGCTCCCGAGCCTTAGCAATATGCTCTACAGCACTGATCGCTTTATTGCCTGCCACCGGTGCCCCAGCAGCACCCGTGTTTTCAGTGGCGTCAGGATCACTGGCAGCGTAGGCATAATGCTGTGGATCTTGAGCATCAAAGCCATTCCAGTAACCATGGTGTTTCTCTGCAATCTGTAACACCGCATCCAAGGACTCTTGCTCCATTGAGGCGGCTTGCTGTTGTTGCTGTTGCTGCAAATAGTCCTCATGCGCTGCGGCCACATACTCATTGAGTGCGGCTGTATACAGCGCCGGATTGGTCGTGGCTAAACGCAGAGGAAAGGTCAGCCCATGCATCTCTGTGTTTAACTGCTGCTCTTGCTGCTCCTGCTGGGTCTTTGATGCTGCTTCAGCCCATGCGCCCTGCGCTATTCCGCCCATCCCCAAGAGCGCCGTAAAGGCCACTACTCGCAATACCCTTGACCACCAACTTGGGCACACCATGTCCCCACGTCCATGAGCTTGGACGCGGACATAGCGCTTTCCTGTTGGTCGGTCTTTGCCCATAGCAGTCGTACTCTTGAGCCTGCCCTTGTTAACCCCAAAGCCGAGCAATACCTTGCTCTCTTTTACAGGCAACACAGCACTTCTTTTGTCTCACCGTCTCTCACAAAAAGTGGAAAATCCTGCTACGTACAGTCGCAGTACACTTCCAACTCGGTGCAGCCCTATATTCAGAGCCATTACCCACAAAACAGCCTATTTATAGCCTTGGTTAAGTTGACAACAGCATCGAAGCAGCGCGTGAGCGAAAAGAAGATCAACAGTCATAATAACAGCAAAGCTAGCAGCTGACTATGCTCAAAAGGCCCTGATCACCAAAAATCAGATGTTGGGCAAATTTAAGCCGAGAATGCAGGACACACTTCCAGCGCCCGCCCCAGCAACACTACGCTAAAAGCAACATGGCCTCTCAAAAGCCAATGCCCTTGCCCACGCCCAGGTAAGTCTACTCCCAGCCGCGTCACTATCTCCGGCCGTGAGGTGGTCAGGATAATTTTGCTCAAGCCGATAAACACAGTGGCTATGGCCATGAATCAGAATATCTCGAGGTACTTGAGCGCAAAGTGAGAACCTTTACCTCTGTTTTGAGGCATAAGACCCTTGCTTTAGCCCATCCTTACCCTTGAGTAGGAAATCAAGAAACGCCTTATTTATGCGCTTTATAACAATAAAGATAGCTTGGCACACGATCGGTCTCTATCTTGTCACGCCAGTCCTCTGGCCTTAGTTTTGGCTCCAATATGCAGTCACAACCTCCCGCCCTGTGACCGTGCGCCCAACTGAACAAGAAAGCGCATGATAGAATGAGGCAAAGCAGCTACACGCATGCGTCCCATGGGATGGCATAGTGGCTTTCACCTATACCCCAAAGATTATCCCACGCCGCTGTGAGCGCAGTGTTAAGCTCGCTGGATACATGAGGAAGCACCACCTACTACCAGCTCGCAACACTCCCCAGTAAAAGCAGGCAAACTCCCCATGAAATAAGGCTGCTTGGCTTAAAAACAGCATACGTGAGTTGTTTAGACCAGAGTTTCTCTCGCTCTCCTCTTACAGCCTCTTCAACGCCTTTACTGGCCAGCAGCGCTGCCACCGCACCAAAGTGCCTGCCGCTGATGGCTACTGCTAACAGCAGGACGGAAAAGCATGGCCTCTAAATGCTCTATCTCAGGCCCATAGGCTTGGTGGTAATGCTTAACGTGCTAACGCTGCGCAAAGGTCTTCTTTAGGGTACAACTCCTGCCCATGGAGCCGCTTTAGGTAATACGCCACCACAGCTCGCGGCCCGTAAAGCGGGAATGAGACCCTACTGAGGTTAAGAGGCTCGAGGCTTACGCTGAATTACGCTGACTTACAGCACAGAAACTCACTGGTGCAGAAAACAGGTGCTTTTGGCAGGCATTCACTTGCCTGAGCATAGTTGCGGGTGATCACATGCACAACAACGTCAATCAACGATTGCAGCGCACTGCTAGCGAACAGGCCGCAGCTACCTCTTTGCGTCTGACAGCTGCTGGCAAGCAGAGCACAGAGAGCTCTAAGACGCCGAGCATGAATCGCCCTGCCACCACCCAATACCTCAATATCATCTCTTATGAGCAGGACGAGGTAGGTGATGTCCTCGCCCGCTCTATGTCTAAGCTCAAGCAAAGCCTCTCACAAGCTGCAACTACCACCGCGCAGCAAGACAGCGGCATGCTTGACGACAGCGCTAACAAGGTAGACAGCCAAGCGGAGAAAATGGCCGTCTACAGTAAGCTTGCGGGCAAGATCATTAACCGTGATCAAGCTCTGCAAGAGCGCGTGGCACAAAACCTCTCCACCAGCAAGCGCTTAGTGCGCTCGCGTGATGCCGCGACCTCTCTGCAGCAGGCTATGGATAAGCTACCGGCGCAGTTAAAAGAGGGTACTAACGCCGGTCGTGATCTCGCCAAATTCATGGTCGAGAACTTAGTCAGCCTCACTGACACCAAAAACATGGGTGCCGGTTTAGAGCGTGACTTAGCTGTACGCCAAGTGGTTGTGCCTAAACACCAGCCTAACCTGCGCGTACAACAGGCTAGTCAAAAGGTGCTTGCCGCCTCGATTGCCTATATCCAGAGCAATCAACCTGAGGTCTTATCTACCTTAAAGGATGCCCCTGCTACTAGCGATAATGCTGCTGCCAACACCAAGACGACAGCGCAGGCCATGACGCAGTACCTGCATCAGGCCTTAAACGAGTTTCCAAACGACTCGACCTACCTCGATATCTTTAAGCAGAACCGTAGTCAGCAAACCAGTGAGGGCTACGCCGATAAGATGAGCGAGGAGATCGCGCAACGTATCCACGACCTCATCGCGAAAGCGGCGAACACCGCTAAAAGCGGTAACCTCATTAAGCTTAGCCCTGAAGAAGCCGCCACCTTTGATCGCATTGTCCGTGACGCGCAACAGCATGCCCAGAATAATGGCTTGCGCTCCATGGAGCGTATCTTCAGTCAGGCGACCACGAGCACGGGAGCCCCTGTCCAAAACTCCACGGGCGCTCCTAACGCTAACGCGCAAGCTAATGCCGCTGGTGCTGGTACTGTAACTCCAGAGCAAGGTACGATCAGCAATCAGGTGCAGCTCTCCCCTGCCGAAGAAGATGCCCTCACCGAGCAAGCTTTAAAGGTAGCTGACCGCAATACCAAAAACGAGCACGTCCGCAATCTCTCTTTGTCTGACCTGTCCTCACGTGCCGCGAGACTGCAAGAGGAGTTTCGTGCTGAGAGACAGCGTATGGTGCAAGAGGGCAAGCTGCCTAATCCTGCTACCCCACCTCAAGATAACTTTGCAGATGATGAGGCTCTGTTTACCAAAGCTCAGTCCTCTAACCGTGCACAAACGGGGGCCCAAGTTGAGGCTAATAGCCGTGTGCTCAATGAGGCCCTCATAAAGGCGCGTTCTGCCTTAGAAAGCCGCATCTCTACCCCTCTTAGTACTGAGGCAAAGAGCGCTAGCACGCAGCAAGCACAGGCGGCAAACACCCAGCAAGCCCCTGCGAGTACCTCGACCACCACAAGTAATGCCACTAATGCTGGCACTACCAGCACGACTAGCAGCACTACCACGCAAGGCCCAGCCCAAGGGCAGACCTTAAATCAAACGGCACCCGCGCAGAGTAATGCTGCTACTGCCCAGCAACCTGCGGCTAATGCGACCACGCAAGGCGCGGCTAACGCTACTACCGCGTCTACGTCTACCCCTGCTCAAGCTACTGCACCGCAGGCTAACGCTAACGCTAGCAACACCATTAACCAAACGGCCCAATCGGCCCAGCAAGCGCAAGCCCAAGCACAGGCGCAAGCTCAGCGCACCACGACTCCCGCTCCAGCGCCTGCTCCCGAGGCTCAAGCTCAGGGTAAGGCTGCGGCCAATCAATTTACTGCAGCGCCCGCCCCTAACACCTCGGCTCAGAAGAATACTGCCCCTACGCCGCAACATTCTGCGCCACAAAGTGCTGCCCCTGCCTCACAACCACAGCCTTCAGCAGCTGAGGATAGGGTAACGACGCTGAACTTTGATCAGAACACCCTGCGTAATACCTCGCTTAATCTGTCCTATACCGCTGTGCAGAGCTCGATTTACGGCGATATGGACATTATGCCAGGCATGACCATTCCGGTATCTCACTTTGGTGACTATACCGATGGCAACATGCAGCCTAACAAAGCGGCGATAGATGCCTTACAACAACAGGCTCATAAAATCTACAATCAGGTGCGCAATGATGCGGCACCTGCGCCCGCCCCTGCACCAGTAGTCAGTGATGCTGACGAGGCAGTGCAGCAACAGCCAGCGCAGCAAAACCAGCAAGCCACGCAACAAGCGCAGCGCCCTGCTACCGCTACCACTGTACCTGCTGATGACGGCGTCATTGAGGCTAAACCACAGGCACCAGTGCAGCAGCAACAGCCTGCTCAGCAAACGCAGCAGCAAGCGCAGCGCCCTGCTACTGCTAACCCTGTACCTACTGATGACGGCGTCATCGAAGCCAAGCCACAGGCTCCGGTACAGCAGCAACAGCCAGCGCAGCAAACACAACAACAGACGCCAGCACCTGCGCAGAGCACTACCTCTCAAGTAGTAGCTGACGGTGATGAGGCGGTGCAGCAACAGCAACAGGCCCAGCAAAACCAGCAAGCCACGCAGCAAGCACAGCGTCCTGCTACCGCTACCCCTGTACCTACTGATGACGGTGTTATCGAAGCAAAGCCACAGGCTCCGGTACAGCAGCAACAGCCTGCTCCGCAGCAAATGCAACAACAGACACCTGCTCAAGGCACCACTACCTCACAGGTAGTAGCTGACGGTGATGAGGCGGTACAGCAACAGCAGCAGACACAGCAAAGCCAGCAAGCTACCCAGCAAGCACAGCGCCCTGCTACCTCTGCCCCTGTACCTACTGATGACGGTGTCATCGAGGCAAAGCCACAGGCTCCGGTACAGCAGCAACAGCCAGCGCAGCAAACGCAACAGCAGACACAAGCCCCAGCGCAGAGCACTACCTCACAGGTAGTAGCTGACGGCGATGAGGCGGTACAGCAACAGGCCCAGCCAAGCCAGCAAGCTGCGCAGCAAGCACAGCGCCCTGCTACAGCTACCCCTGTACCTACTGATGACGGTGTCATCGAGGCTAAGCCTCAGGCACCTGTACAGCAACAGCCTGCTCAACAAACGCAGCAGCAGACGCCAGCTCCTGCACAAAGCACTACCTCTCAGGTAGTCGCTGATGGTGATGAGGCGGTACAGCAACAGCAGCAGGCACAGCAAAACCAGCAAGCCACGCAGCAAGTGCAGCGCCCTGCTAACGCTACCCCTGTACCTGCTGATGACGGTGTCATCGAGGCAAAGCCACAGGCACCGGTGCAGCAGCAACAGCCTGCTCAGCAAACACAACAGCAGACGCCAGCTCCTGCGCAGAACGCTATTTCACAGGTAGTAGCTGATGGAGATGATGCAGTACAGCAACAACAGGCACAGCAAAATCAGCAAACTGCGCCACAACCACAACATCCAGCGGTACAGTCTCAGCAACAGGCACCAGCCCAACCACAATTAGTAGCTCCTACTACTCCTGCTGCTGCCCCTGTCGCTCCAGAGACGCATACCGATCCAAACGCCCAGACTATTGGCCAAACGCAACATGTGCTCAATGGTAACTTTAAGAGCAACATGTACGCACGCCTCTACGGCAACCTGCAACAGGAGAACTACGCCGCTGCGCAAATTAAGCAGCCTACTCACCGCGCGCCAGCTCCAGCGGAGGTAGAGCCACAGCCAAATGTGCGTCCACAACCGGCCCCTGCGCCACAGGCAAATACTGCCCAAACAGAGGCCACTGCGCCGCAGAGTCCTGCATCTCCTGCTCAGAGCTCGCCTTTAGAGGGTAGCCAGAGCATTAGCACCTCTTATCAGGCGCAAACCACTCATGCTACAGAAGCCGCCGCTGCCGCAGTCAAGGAAAATGCCTCCTTAGAGAGCTTACAGCAAGCTAATACCATAAAGGCCCAACTGGAGATTAACTTAGACCTCCCAAATGAGGCTCTGCCCCAAGCTCCAGTGAGCGAGAACAACCAAGGCCGCGTTGCAACACAGCAGACTACCCCTGCTCCATCCCCTGCACCGCAGCCAGCAGCAGAGGACGACTCTGCTTTTGCCCGTCTCTACCAGCAAGCACAGCAAGCCGGTGAGACTGCTCGTGCTGAGCGTGACGCTGCCCAGCGCACACAAGCTAACCTCGCGCAAGAGCATGCGCAGCAGCAAGTCCAGACCCAGCGTCAGCAGCAACAGCAAGCTGTTATACAGCAGCAACAGCAGACGGTAGCTAACGATAAGTACCACTCGGCTCAACAGCAAGTGCAGCAGCAAATTGTTGCTGACGAGCAAGCTGCCGGTGGCAATACCATTGGTAACACCGCTATCCGTGCTACGGGTACGACGCTGGCCAGCGCGCACAACGCTATTCTCGAGCAAGCGTCTCAACCACAAAACGCTCCTAATGCCGAGCCCGCTGCACGCCAAGGTCAGGTCGGCACCACGCAAGTGGAAGCCCGCACTGCTGCCGCTGGTGCCAGCCAGACAGTATTAGCTGACAACAGAGCTGCCGCCACCTCACAGCAACAACAGCCAGTACAGCAGCAACAGCCTACGCCGCAAGCGCCAGCACCACAGCAACCTGTGCAGCAGCCAGCATCAGCACCACAGCAAGGAGCAGCACAGCAACAAGCACCTGCAGCTCAGACCCAACCGGCACCTGCGCCGCAACAGGCGCCGCAAGCCGCTCAAAGCCAGCAGCCTGCTCCAGTGCAGCCGCAACCTGCTCCGGTGCAGTCACAACCTAATCCGGCACCACAGCCACAACCTGCTCCAGCACAGCAAGCTCAAAATACGGCGCCACAGCCAGCCCCTGCACCAGCGCCTGCACCACAACAGGCTCAGACTAATGTCCAGAGCACAGCGACCCCAGCACCGGCACCAACGCCAGCCCCTGCTACGCCAGCTGCCCCTTCTGCTCCTGCCGCGCCTAACACAGCTCCAGTGGCTACTAATGGCGCCCCTGTGGCGAATACGGTGCCTAATAGCAATGCCGCTACCGTCACTACTGATAAGAACGTCAGTGGTGGTATCAGCAGCCTGCAAGGTATCAGCAACGTTACAAACCTAGCTGCCGTGGGTAATGCTACGGCCGCTGGTACTACACCTAATGCGCAAGCTAGCGGTATCGGCAGTGGTGCGGTCAATCTCAACACCAATCTCAGTGAAGACAGTCTGCAAGATGAAATCATTAAGAACGTCATGCAGACGGTTCCATCTGACGAGCTTGATGCCGATGCGCTGCAAAATAACTCCTTAGGGCAAGCGCTCTCAGGTGTAGTAGCTGACACTGATCTCACCGAGAATCAGGACAGCTTTGATGCTATTTTGCGTAAGAACCAAGCGGCACCACAAACGGTAGCCATGGCTGCCACCGCCTCGGTCTTACCAACCAACAGCACCCCAGGTGCGGCACAAATTACCGCAGGGCAAAATGCGCCTATTCCTGATGAGACGGTGATTAATAACACCAGTGCTCCTCGTGAGTCTTCTGGCCTCTTACGCCGCTTAGCCTCGTTCTTTGGCCATCACAGTGACACGGTGGAAGACAATGCGCCACCTGCTACAGCTACCTCTGCTAAGAGCAGCATGGATCCAAGCTCCATTGCCCTTGAGTCAGCAGCGCAATTGCAACAAAAGGTGCAAGCCCAAGCGCCACAGCAATTTAGTGCTTTTGACCACTTAATGGGACGCTTACAAGGAGCTGCAATCGATCCTGAGCTGCCACCTGCCATGAAGGAGCAAGCGCAAAAGTTTTTACAAGCGCTGCAAGATCCAGTAGCGGACTTACACACGGTAAGTAACTGGCTGAACTTTGTGACGGGGCCTCTATCGCCATCATCGAGCCAAGCTCTGGCCTTACACCAATGGGCCTTTATGCTCTTATGCATTCGCTTTGAGCAATTAGGCAAGAACATTGAGCGCTTCTTAAAGAAGAGCGGCGGCAATAATGCCGTCAAAGAGTTAGGCGGTGAGGTGAAGCGCACGCAATCGCTGTTTGAAGCCATTGATGACAAGACCGTGCACAAGAGCAACGACCTCTTAAAGGAGACCTTTAATCAGGTTGAGCGCTTACAGCAGCAGATGCAAAACCTCCCAATGGGTCAGGTACTACCACGCAACGTGCCGCTGCCACCTTTCTACCAAGGTGGCCAAGAAGGCTCGATGACGGCGCAGCGACAGCAAGAGGAAGATGGTGGCAGCAGCTGGCATCTGAACTTTAACTTTGACCTTGAGAACTTAGGCCCACTGCAAATCAAGGTGCGCTTACGCTTCCCTGAGGTGCAAATCTCCTTTGTAGCCGAGCGCTTAGAGACGCTGCAAAAGGTACAAGAGAACATGCCAATCTTAAATGCCAGACTGCGCGAGATTGGCTTAAACTCTAAGGGCTCTAGCGCGCGCTTAGGCCGCATCAGTCTGCCTGAGGTGAAACACGACACCGCAAGCAGCGAAGATAACTTTAAGTTTGAGGGCCCAAGCTTTACCACGCGTGCTTAACCTGCAGCCCTGAGCACTTCGCGCTTAGGGCTTAAGTGTTAAGGCGCAGTGTTTTGCCCCTCACTCCATCTCTCACACACCACAACAGGGCTTAGCCCTGTCCCCATGGGGCCTTGCAGTAACTCGACCTTGCTCGACCTTGGTTGAGGCACTAAGGAACGACTGACTTAATAAATGACGCAATTTAGGGCACGCATGCATGCCCATCTCAAGATAGGCTCAGGCTCGCTTGCACCTTTTATCTCGAGGTGGGACGTTGCAACCACGCACCACTACATACGTCACTTATTAGCTCAATCTTTCCTAAGGCCCTAACATCGTCTAACCTTTGGCAAGATTCCTATGTTTAGCCGCAAACAAGCCGATCAAGCCCCTGACACCGACAGCGACTTCACTCATATCAAAGAAGCTGTTGGTCTCAGCTACGATGAAGCCAACCGCCGTACCCCTGTCGTCAGCTCCAAAGGCGAGGGCGCCATGGCCGACGCTATCATCGCTATGGCTAATGAGCTGGGCATCTACGTCCACCAAGACGAGCAACTGCTCAATGAGCTCAAATGCCTCAAAGAAGGTGAGGAAATCCCGCGCGAGCTGTTCGAGGTGATCGCGCAAATTCTCGCCTTTAGCTACCTACTGCAGGGCAAAACCCCACAGGCGTGGACACGCCCTGACGGCAGCCGCGCGATCAATATCAACGCCTAATCTCAGGAGCAAAGCCGCTACTTCTATGCGCTGCAGCGTAGTGATAGCTGCCCCTGCTCCGTCTTATCCCTACCTCAAGATGGTGCCGCTTAGCGCCTTCATTCCCAAGCATGCAGTCGGTGAGCGCGCTGTGATTATAAGCTGTTAACACAGCCGCCTGCGCTGTATGCGCACCTACTCTTAAGATAGCGCCGCAGCAAACACCTCCTCTCAGGGTAAAACCCGATAGTGAGGAGATCTGGGGTAATTTTGCTCAAGCTGATAAACACAGGCTTTATGGTCGTGCCTAAGACTATCTCAAGGTAAAACTTGAGCGCAAAGTTAGGCACTTACCTATGTTTTGTGGCTTAAGCCCATTGTTTTAGCATACATTACCCTTAAGCAGCTACCCAAGAAACTCCTTATTTATGGGCTTTATAAAATTAGCCTAGACCTCCTCACAATCGGTAAAACACCTGATTGTAGGCGGTTACCTCCTTTGGGCTTTGCGATATTCTCCAGCATTGCGGTGAGAGACGCGCGCCCCTCACCACGCCGCCGCTAGAAAATACCCAGCAGCTCATCTTCAAAGGCATCAGCCTGACGCTCCACATTCTGCGAACTACTCTGCGCAGGACGAGCGTTTTCATCAGGACGCACCGGATCGACATCTCGTGCTCCCGAATCCCGTACCTGCTCAGAATTCAGCGCCGCATTGTTAGGCTGAGGTACCGCCGGTTGTGCAGGCTGGAACTGTGGCTGTAAGCCATTTTGTGGCTGGTAGCCAGGTGGCAGCTGCTGTGGCTGCTGTGCATGGGTCTGATTCCATGGACGAATTGGCACCACCGATGGCAGATCATGGTAGCCACTATCACCAAAGGCGTTGCAATGCTTGACGTACTGGATACGATCCTCACGGGCCGGATACATCTCCATGCCCGCCTCCTCGCACCCCGAGGCTAAGACATTACCCTGCTTATCAAAGTTAACGTAGACAATACCCTCCGGACGCTTTAAATCAAGAGAGTTCACACCACGCTCCTGTAAGTAAGCGCCATATAAGAGCATGGCACCACTGGAGCCATAGAGGCCGGTATTGCGGTTATCATCAAAGCCCACCCAGACCGTGGCTATCTCATCTGAATCAATACCCACCGTCCAGCTGTCACGGTTGTCATTGGTCGTACCCGTCTTGGTCGCTAAGGTCACATCAGGGAACATCTGCCCAATGCGCCGTCCTGTACCCGAGCGTGTTGCCTCGGTCATACCGTAAATGGCTAAGTATGTGTCCTTTGGATCTAAAGTACGTGCCGAGCGGTTACTACCGCGCTGGTAGACAATCTCACCGTTCTTCTCAATGGTACGTAAGGTCGTGAGGTCACGGTAGATTCCCTCGGTGGCCATACCCACATACATGGCATTAAGCTCATAAGGGCTGATCTCGGGTGTACCCAGTACAATGGATGGGTAGAGCTTAACCTCGCGCTTAAAGCCCGCCGCATGCAAGGTGTTAACGACATTGTCTAAGCCCGCGCCCATACCCACACGCACCGTTGGCACGTTTAAGGAGCTGGCCATAGCACGAATGACGCGAATCGGGCCACGGAAGCGCTTGTCATCATTCTTTGGCGACCAGATATCACCATTAGGCAATTGCACCTTGACTGGACTGTCATTCACAATCGAGCCTAAGTGATAGCCCTGATGGAAGGCCGTTAAATAGACAAAAGGCTTAATGAGCGAGCCCACCTGACGGCGCGAGTCTAAGACACGGTTATAGCCATCATAGGCAGGGTTAGCTGAGCCCACCACCGCCGAGACCTCGCCGGTGCGCCATGAGGAGACAATCATGGCCGCCTCTAAGCCCTCTTTTTTACGCTGCTTCTCGATAGCGGCAATCTGCTCAGTGACCGCCTTTTCAGCTGCGTTCTGCGCTTGTGGGTCTAACGAGGTAAAGATACGAATGCCATTACCCGAAAGAAAGTCCTTACCCGTGCGCTCCTCTTCTTCCTTAAAGCGGGTACCAATCTCCGTCTTGACTAAGCCCATAAAGGCTGGGGTCTTACGATAGGTAAGCTGGCCACGTGGGATGACCTTAATCGGCAACGCCGCGAGCTGATCAAACTGCTCAGGGCTAATGTGGCCACGGTTACGTAAGATGCCTAAGACCGTATTGCGGCGCTCTAAAGCGTGGTCAGGGAAACGCCATGGGTCGTAATATGATGGGCCCTTAATGAGGCCGACTAAGAGCGCAATCTGGTCTAAGCTGAGCTCACTTACTGGCACACCAAAGTAGAAGTACGAGGCTAAGCCAAAGCCGTAAATACCAGCATTACCGTTTTGGCCTAAATAAATCTCGTTCATGTAGGCCTCAAGGACTTGCTCCTTGGTGTAGCGGTTATTCATGGCAACAGCCATAAAGATTTCTTTGAGCTTACGGCTATAGCTACGCTCATTGGTGAGGAAGTAGTTTTTCACCAGCTGTTGGGTAATGGTACTGCCACCTTCGACCACACGACCGGCCATAAAGTTTTTGACAAAGGCACGGCCAATAGCTAAGGGGTTAATACCAATGTGCTGGAAGTAGGCGCGATCTTCCACCTCAATTAAGGTGGTAATAAGCTGCTGTGGCACCTCATCAATAGAGATAAAGATGCGGTCTTCCTCAGGATTGATGCGGTTGATACGGTCAAGTAAGACCGGATCCATACGCATAAAGGCCAGCTCTTGCATGGTGTCCGCGTTGACGATGCGCTGCACACGCTTGTCATCAAATTCCACTAAGACGGACATCTTTGGCTCGGCGCCATCAGGGAAGTCAAAAGGACGCTTCACCAGCACTAAGCGGCCGTTCTTTTCATTAAGAGCGTACTCACCTGGGTTGCGTGGGCTCTCGACCTTACGGTACTTTAAGAGCTCCAGCTCGTAGACCATTTGCTTGAGGGACAGACGCTGGTCTGGATAAAGCTCCAAAGGACGGGAATAGACGACCGCCGGTAACACCCACTTATCGTCGATCTCGTAGCCTTCCATCACCACGGTATCAAAGTAGATAAAGAGCACACAACCGACGCACATGCCGACAATGGTGAGCTTGATACCCAGAGAAAAGAGGTACTTGATGCTGTTCCAGAGACGCTGACAAAGAGTTGGTTTTGGCAGCAATCCCTGCTTGCGCAGCTCTTTTTCGTGCTGCAGGCGGGCCTTTTCTTGTTTACGCTTTTCACGCCATTGATAGAGGAAATTGCCCTGAGGAGCGTCATTTTGCTGCGCGTCTTGGTCTTTGGTGCTATTTGCCTCAGCAGCAGCGTCAGCACTACCGTCAGCAGTAGCATCAACCTTAGCCGCAGTGGCAGCATTAGCGCTGTCAGCAGCATCCCTAGCAGCGTCAGTGACGTCTGTGGCGTCACCAGAGAGGGAGGCTGCAGCGGCGCTGTGCGGCGTGGCACCAACAGCATTGGTGTCGGTAGTGGTGTCCTGAGTGGCGTCAGAAGTGCCATCATAAGAACCATAAGAGCCGTCAGGCTGCGTGGCGAATTGAGCAGAGCCTGTTTGGTAAGACGCAGAGGAAGAGTAAGCATAAGCCCCCTTAGCCGCGCTATTGGAGGTGTCATTACCCCCAAAAGCAGCGTAGCGAGCTTCATCTTGCGTGGTCTGCGCGTAGCTGTCAGCCTCACCTGCAGCTGTGCCCTCTGGAGTGGAAGGAGTTGCTGGAGCATTTTCCTGAGCCGCAGACGCAGCCGGTGCTTCCTGTCCCAAGTCAGACCACGAGGTATAGACCGCAGCTGGGGTATAGGCTGCCTCACTTGCAGCAACACCCGCAGCACTACTGTCCTGAGTGTAATCAGCGTCGTAAGCCGCGCTCCCCCCATCTACAGGGGTATCAGGGTTAGGAGCACTCGTGCGTGCAGTAGCCGTAGCTGTATTTGCTGCGGCAGGTGCGGCTTTAGTATTAGCTCCATAAGAAGCAGCGGCGCCCTTACGGCCTAACGGATCTAACTCGTCCTCAATCGGGCTAAAGGTACCAATAGCCGCGCCTAAATCCGCAGACGCTAAAGGCTGCTGCGAGGTAGGCTGTGTCTGTTGCGGGGCCTGTGGCGCCTCACTTACAGGGGATTGCGGATTGTTGTGCGGGATATCACCAAAGGTAGGCTCACGGCGCTCATGGCTCCGTGTTTTTCCCTGCCTGTTAAGCTGATCTTGCATTGTTTAGGATTCCTGCACTAAAAAACCGCTGTGGTGACGTCGTGGGGGACTGCCTATCCTTTTTCAGGCTTACTCATCTTAGGAAGAGAAACTTAGGGCAGCTTTAGGGTGGAGTGCTCTGCAAAGAGGTCAGAGACACCGCCGCGAAGGAGGCGACGCCAAATCGGCGTCATTATAACAAAGGGGGAAAAGACGGGCTTTAGGGAAGTGCGGTGGGCGTACAAGTGGGTGCGTACACAGTGGGTGTGAGCACATGTAAATGCAGAGAGCGAGGCATGCAAGACAAAGAAACAAGGCAGTACAGGCCCTTTATCTTAGAGAGCTTTGCCTTTGGGGTAGGTGCAGGTGTTTGGCGTAGCGTGTTGTTTGCGGCCTTGATGGTGATGGTAGTGATAGTGGTGGTGCCTTGCGATGCGGCTGCACAACCTTAAAGACCGCCTCTCACGCCGCTCAGCTTTTCTACAGAGCAAGACAAAGGCGCAATACTGACCGCAACGGACAACGGTAAGTGAGGCTTAGAGCCACGCACAGCAACAACAGCAAGGGAAAGAAAGAGACAGGGCAGAGCGCCCCAGCGCCTGACGGCAGGAGGGAAATGTAGAGGGTATAAGGGAGTGGGGCACCGCCACAAGGCGGCACCCTAAGCGACGTCAAGCCACAAAAGCTCATATCTCTGCGACTTGACGCGGGCTATGCTGTGATTTTGTTAGGAGGACAAAAGCTGAAGGAAGTAAGTCCCCGCAACCTCGTTACACCACCACGCAACGCCCCGCAGGCAAAAGGCAGAGCAGTAGAGCGCGGCTAAAGAGGCACAGGTGACTTGTCGCGTTAGTCGCCTAATTGCTTCTCTTTGATTTCAGCTAAAGCCTTGCAATCCACGCACAGGTCGGCAGTTGGACGGGCCTCAAGACGCTTAATGCCGATCTCAACACCGCAGTTCTCGCAGTAACCGAACTCGTCGTTGTCCAGCTTTTGTAAGGTCTTTTCGATCTTCTTGATGAGCTTACGCTCGCGATCGCGGGCGCGTAACTCTAAAGCGAACTCCTCTTCTTGCGAAGCGCGATCGACTGGATCTGGAAAGTTCGCCGCCTCACTCTTCATGTGGCCGACGGTGCGATCGACTTCGGAGCGCAGCTGGTCACGCCAAGCAGTCAGGATCTTACGGAAGTGCTCTTTCTGAGCAGGGTTCATGTACTCCTCACCAGGCTTTTCCTGGTAAGGCTCAACACCGGCGATGGCTAAAGGGCCCATCGACTCTAAGTCGTTGGCTTTCAGGTTGTCCATTCAATGTGTCCTAACTTGAAGTTAACCACAGAAGTATAGAGTTGACCGGCACTGCCATGGGGCAGCAGGCACTCACAAATTGAGAAGCAGCGTTTTACCACGGGAATATCGCCTGATGGTTAAGGAAACTTTAAGGCGATGTTAAGCGGCAAGACGTGCTGTAAAGCCTTGGGCCAAAGCAAGAGGAGCGGGCTTAGGCAGGGCTATTTTTTAGGAACGGCATTATCCATGAATTGGGCGCTGCTAGCAAGAGTAAAAAGTGGCCAATGTGAGTGATCTGGCGAAATTGCTACAAAAAGCAGCGCCAAGTAGAAAAAAAGCGCAACAGCGCTACGCATGAGAGATGTGCATGTAATAGCGACGCAAGTAGCGGGCAAAATAGGACAGTGCCAGAGATCACTGGTGTTAAGTCCTACTTTATCTTGAATCTCAGCACAGAGCATACGCTCAGTGCTGCTAATGGCAACAGCAAAAACCTGATGCTTATCGGCGTTATCGATAAGATGAGGCTGTTGCTGCCCAGTGATTCATTAATGATTCGGTGTGCTTACGTGCTGATGGGATATACCAGCGTGCAAGCTCATCGCCCCTTAGATGTGGTGGCACCACAGGCTGAGTGCTGCCTACCACCACATACTCAAAGCAGCAATGGCCTTACATTGCCTCTCGAGATAACTGCGCCGTGAGGCGCGGTACTCTCTACCGTTCCTTAGCTCCCGCTACCACTAAGCAAGGTTTGACGCGACGGCACGCTCACTCCAAGTGCGCGTAAAGGCGGCTCCCAGAGGTAGCTTTAGAGGTTGTCACCTTGAAGATAGCCGCAGGCGCCTCATGATGACTACCTCTGACGTGGCCAGCCGCATTGGCCTTGCTATGCCACCGTGGTAGCATGGTGCATCTGTTCTCGCGTTCTTCCTCAAAGGTCTGCACATGTCTGACTCTTATTCCCTGTACTCCCCTGATTTACCCAATGACTACTGCGGACGCTTTGCTCCCTCTCCTAGCGGGCACCTGCACTTAGGCTCTCTCTTTACCGCCTATGCCGCCTACTGGCGTAGCCTTGAGCAGCAAGGCACCTTTTTAATCCGCATCGAGGACTTAGATTTCCCGCGCTGCCCCCGCCAAAACATCCCGCTCCTCTGCCAAGAGCTCCAGCTCTTTGGCCTGCATTCGGACAAAAAAGTGCGTGTCCAAAGTGAGCACCTTGGGGAGTACCAACAAGCCATCCAAACGCTACTGAGTAATGATTTTGCCTACTTCTGCACCTGCACGCGGGCTCAGAGTAAAGAACAGCCTTGCACCTGCTGGATGGCAAACAAGCAAGCACGCATCAGAGAAAAGCTCGCCCGCGATCCTGATACTCCGCACTCCTGCAAAGTCAACATCACCCCGTACTTAGAAAGCGAGGAGTTGCAGAGCTTTACGGACGTTAACTTAGGTGAGGTCAAGCAAAGTGACCTCGAGCACCCACTGAATCCTTACCTCACGCTTGAACGTGCTGATGGCATCATTGCCTACAACTTAGCGGTGGTTATAGACGACATCGAGCAAGAGATTACTGAGGTGGTACGCGGTGCGGACATGCTCGACGCTACCTTTTTGCAGTTGCCTCTTTATGAGCTCGATTCCTGTGAGCCGCCTGTCTTTTGTCATATTCCGCTGATCACTGACAGCAGCGGCCGTAAGCTTTCCAAGCAAAACCACGCACCGGCGGTCTTTGCTGACTATACCCCACGCACTTCCACGCTCCTCTGCCTGCAACTACTGCAAGAGAGCGTCTACCACGAGCTGCTGCAACAAGAGGATGTTGTTACCCTCTTACAGGACTTAGAGCAGTGCGAAGCATCACTTACCGCTCTCATCACGGCTGAGGTCAGCACCCAGCTGCAAAAGAAGCTTCAGGCGCAATTGCGCAAGCTCTCACCCAAAGAAAAAGACGAGGCTCTAGCTCTGCTTACCCCAACAGGCTTGACCAACATGCTCTTACTGGTTGCGACGCAAGCGCAGCAAGCAGAACTGGTAGCTCAGCGCGAAGATGACGACTTCCTTAGCGACTATGATGATGACGATGAGTGGGCAGATGAAGATGAAGATGAAGATGATGACGGCGTTAGAGAAAACTGGCCACGGGCCTACTATGAGGGCATTGCCACTGGTACTTACGGCCCATGGAGCAAGCTGCTGGCGCTCTGGAGCACAGCTTTAGGGGAGACGTCGTGGCAGCAAGCCCAAGAGCTGACCGCGACCTACTATGAGCTGCTGACGCGTCTGCACACCGAAGTCATTGGGCCGCACTTTCAGGTGCACGCACTGCCGAAAAAGCCCATTGTGTTATAATGCGCCCTGATTTTGAGGCCACACTGCGACGTGGAGCGAAAGATTGGCTGCTAGACCACCTTACCTTGTGCCTACCTCTGGTAGCGAGGTGGTGTAGCACTGTAGGTATCCTCAAAGTCTCAATGAGGCAAGTAAGAAGCGGTATTAGCACCGCTGCGCTGCTGCTTAATTGGGCCTTTACCACCACAAACACAAAGTGCTGCGGCACTGCGTGCGGTGGCGGATGCTTATAAAGCACTGTTTAGTAGTCCACGCGGAGGAGACTTCTATGAGGACATTTGCCCTATTTCCCGCTTTGTCCTAAGCACCCACGCTTTTGGGTACTCACCTCTTTCCAATACCATCACCTCCCTTGCAACGCACTGTCTGCCTAGCTAGACAACGGTAAGCAACCGCACAGTGCACTCTAGGCGTGAGTTTCCTCATAGAAGTCTCTTCTTTCCCTCCACACATGCCGTAGTGCCATCCTCAAGATTGCGAACAAGCGGTCAACAGTCCTTGAAAAGCGCTCCTTAAAGTCACCCTTTAACGTTGCACTTTCAAGTACTGCGACCCTGCACTTAAGGAAAAACAGCACTGCCTCCTACCTGCCACTGCCGTGTCCTGATTGCCACCTTACGCTATCTACCACCATGTGCGCACACTTGCACTGCTCTTTAGCCTTAGGTTAGTACAGTGATGACAAGTTAGGCTCTTTATGCCTTAGAGCATAAGCTCTCACGACCTGTGGTCAGTGATCTTAGCTGTCTTTTGTCCTCTCCCTGCACTACGAGTACTGCTGTACAGGCCTCTGCTCGTCCTTGTTCGCCTCCGGCAGTCTTTTCTGCTTGTGTCCCACCACCCTATCCTCGCAACCACCATCAGAAATCACACCTGCGGTTGCGTTGTCGCTCTGTTAAGAGCTTGTGCTCTGTAAGAGCTGATGCTCTGCTAAGAGCAAGTACTCTTAAGAAAGCGGCAGCAGAGAAAAACGCAGTACATCACCCCACCCAAAAGGGCTCTCTAGAGCTGTCTTGGTGCGGTATGCCACTGCGGCGCTGTGGATTTTAACTGTCAACAGCTCTTCAGCAGTGCTGACAGCTAGCCACACTCTGACAGGCTATGGGGTGCGACCACATAAGAGAAAAGGCCTCACCCAGTTTGTTTTAACCTTAGCTTACCCTGCGCTCTTTTGTCAGCGTTTACTCCTAGAGGGATTGTGCCCAGCGCGGGCTCAATTCAGTAGAGATGACAGCACAGCGCGCCGTGGTAACCCCAAGCAAAACAAACTGGCCACGCGGTACCCTCTCTTGCTCCATGGTACAAAGTCATTAAGCCTGTATATTTGCCAAGAATCAAGGCTCTACCGCGCAGCAGCCGTACTTGTAGGTTCACGCTATGCCCCTAGGGGTGACACAAGCGGACACCTACGTCGTACTTACCCGAGACTTGAGGTATTAAAAAATTACTGCCCTTCTCCCAGGTCTTAACGACCTTTTAAAGAAGAACAAAGCGCTCGTCGTCAAGAATGGCCAAGAGAAGCTGGTGCTGCATGCTGACCAGCACCAATTGCCAACCGAGAAGATCTCAAAAAACGCCATTAAGGTCATTAAGCGCTTAAAGCAAGCTGGCTTTGAGGCCTATCTGGTAGGTGGTGGTGTCCGTGACCTGCTCTTAGGTAAGAGCCCAAAGGACTTTGATGTCTCCACCAATGCCACGCCAGAGCAAGTGCGCCGTTTGTTTAACAACGCCCGCATCATTGGCCGCCGCTTCCGCATTGTCCACATCATCTACGCCAACGACATCATCGAGGTTACGACCTTCCGTGGTGGCAATAGCAACCAATTAAAGGTTGCCACGCCAATCCAACGCGACGGTAAGCGCTACGAGGTGCAAGTCAACCAAGAAGGCATGCTGGTGCGCGACAACAGCTATGGCACCTCCATTGAGGAAGATGCCCAGCGCCGCGACTTCACCATTAACGCCATCTACCTCGACATCCAAAGCGGTGATCTCATCGACTTCCACGGTGGTCTCTACGACTTAACCCAAGGCGTGATCGACATCATTGGCGATCCTGAGACCCGCTACCGTGAAGATCCTGTGCGCATCCTGCGCGCAGCCCGCTTTAGCGCTAAGCTGGGCTTTAAGATCTCCAAGCGCACCGTGCAGATGATCGGCCCATGCGCCAAGCTCCTGCACTCGGTTTCCCCAGCCCGTATGTACGATGAGGTTAACAAGCTCTTCCTCACGGGCCACGCTGAGTCCACCTTTAAAGTCTTAACGGCCTTAGGCCTCTTCACCGAGCTCTTCAACATCTCGCCAATGCTGCTCAACTCCAGCATCTGCCGTAGCTTCTTAAGCCACGCCTTTGCTAGCACTGACCAGCGCTTTGCCGAGAACAAATGCAACAAGCCGCACTTCCTCTACGCCATCATCCTGTGGAATGAGTTCATCTGGAACTTCTACATGATGCGCGACGACCTGATGTTGAGTGCCAACAACATCGACTACAAGGATCTGATCTCCTACCTTGCGTCCAAGGTGGTGATCAAGCAGTACCAGATCACGGCGATGCCGGAGCAGATCATCAGCTCCATTGCCCTGCTGTGGCGTCTGCAATTCCTGCTGGAGTCCAAGAACCCAGAGAAGTACGTCAAGGAGACCACGGGCTATCATGCCTTCCGTGCCGCCTTTGACCTCTTCAAGCTGCGTGCGGAGTTTGACCCTAACCTGCGTTCGCGCGTGGAGTTCTGGCAGCCTTACTACGACCAGTGCAAGGCTGACGCGGAGCGCCGCCGCTTAAGCGACAACAACCGCCGCAATGGCGAGCGTCGTGAGCGCGATCGTGGTGGCCGTCGCCGTGGTGGTGAGCAACGCTCCGAGCGCCGTAATGGCAACGGTGGCAACCGTCGCGACAATGGCAATGCGCCACGCTTTGAGGAGAACGCCTCTGATCGTCAAAACCGTATCAGCAAGGCGCGCAACTGGCGTAAGAGCATGAACTTAGAGCCATAAGCTTAAGCGCTTAAGCTCTAAGCTTGCTGCGCCCCCACACTTTGCGTTGCGTCAGCTCCTTTAGGGGAAATTACCCACACTCAGGCCAAGGCACCATACCTTGGCCTGCTGTTTTTTGGGAGGGAGAACCATGCAGGTCATCATTGCTCTGGGAGCCAATTTAGGTAATCCTCAAGAAACGCTCCGCGCTGCCGCGTTAGACATCGCGGCACTTAAGGGCATCAGCGTTCTTGCTGCTTCCTCGCTCTATTGCACTACCCCTGTAGGCTACGCTGCGCAGGATGATTTCATTAATGCGGTGATGGCGGTGGAATCAAGCTTAGAGCCGCTAGAGCTCTTGCAGCAACTGGCAGCATTGGAGCAAAAGTACAAGCGAGTACGCACCATTAAAAATGGCCCGCGCACGCTCGACTTAGACGTCATTACCTGTGGGGACATCATTAGTGCCGACCCAGTGCTCACGCTCCCACATCCCCGCGCGCAAGAGCGTGCGTTTGTCTTGGTGCCGCTAGCAGAGATCACTCCTGATCTCATCTTTCCTGACACCAAGCGCTCCGTACAGTCACTTGTAGCGGAGCTAAGTGCTGCGGATGTAGCGGGGGTACGACTGATGAACGCTAAGCTAATGGCGCCTTGACGCAGCACACAGCCTCTCTTAGAGAGGTGGGCTCTACTCCGAGTTTGGTGGCTCCCCAAACGTAACCTCACACCTTGAGGCCAGCACCTGAGCCGTGGTTATGGCGTTTCATGTTAGCCAGCTAAAAGCAGTGTGGTGGTGATGGTGACTCTATCCACCAACCGCTGAGGAGATCCAAGAGCCCACTATTAGGGCCAAGTGACGCCTCATAAGCCTAACGGCGCATTGCTGCGGGGTAGAATGCGCTAAGCGCCTTGCTCTTTAGGTAGCATCATGATTTAGGCAGCATCATGTTGCCTGTCTTTTGTCTTTTGGTACTTTTACCACTGGCCGCTACCACACCCTTTTCTTACTTCTGACGGCATGGGCACCCACGCCGCGAGATTTCACCATGAGTGATAACGCCAATATTAAACTCATTGTCGGTCTGGGCAATGTCGGCAGCAAATACGAGCACACCCGCCACAACATGGGTGTCGATCTGCTGCAAATGATTGCTGACCACTATCGCATCACCTTGCAGCCACAAAGCAAGTTCTTTGGCTTATTAGGTCAGGGCCGCATCGAAGGCCACGACGTCAAGCTGCTTTTCCCTACCACCTTTATGAACGAGTCCGGCCGTGCCGTCGGTGCAGTGTGCAATTTCTACAAAATTGCCCCTGAGGAGATGCTTGTCCTGCACGATGAGCTCGACTTACAACCAGGCCAATTAAAGTTAAAGTTTGGTGGTGGCCTCGCTGGCCACAACGGTCTAAAATCCATTACGGCCCATCTTGGTAATAGCCAAAACTACTACCGCTTGCGTATCGGCATTGGCAAGGCACCAGATACCTATTCATGGGTCTTAGGCCGCCCTGCGCCACTTGATCGCTCCCTGTTAGAGGAAGCACTGCACGCCGCCACTTTAAACGTAGGCAAGATCTTTACACAAGGCATCGCCAAAGCTACCAGCGCCATCAATGGCTTTAAGCCACAAAGCTTTGAAGTTTAGGCAACTTAAAAGTGGCGGAGCGTAAGGAGCTATTTACTTAATAGATGACGGGATTTATGGCAATCATGCTGGCCTCACCTTAAGGTAGGCTCAGGCCAACCTGCACCACACCCTTTATCTCGAGGAGTAGGTTGTTGCCAACACTCACCCCTACATCCGTCAGTTATTAGATCACTCATTCCTAAGAGCGTGATGCTCTACTCTTTAGCGCCCTGCTAGCGTAAGATGCTGTTTTCCGTCTTGCTGTTTTCTGAGAGTTTCTGACATGGGTTTTAACTGTGGTATCGTCGGCTTGCCAAACGTGGGCAAGTCCACTTTATTCAATGCACTAACCAAAGCTGGCATCGCTGCCGAAAACTTCCCTTTCTGCACCATCGATCCCAACACAGGTATCGTGCCTGTGCCAGATCAGCGCTTGGATAAGATCGCCGCTATCGTCAAGCCTGCTAAGGTGGTACCGACGGCCATGGAATTTGTGGACATCGCAGGACTAGTAAAAGGCGCGGCTCAAGGAGAGGGACTGGGCAATAAGTTCCTCTCCAACATCCGCGAAACCGACGCCATTGCGCATGTTGTGCGCTGCTTTGAGGATCCTAACGTAATCCACGTTAATGGCAAGATCGATCCTGTGGACGATGCTGACGTCATTAACACCGAGCTGGCCTTAGCCGACTTAGAAGTCGCTGATAAGGCCTTACAGCGCCTTGAGAAGCGTGCCCGTACCGGTGGCGATAAAGAAGCTTTAGCGCAAGTAGTGGCCTTAGAGAAGGTGAAGCCAGCTTTAGAGCAAGGCAAGATGCTGCGTGCGGTGGACTTTACCAAAGAGGACTTACACGCCATTAAGGGCTTTAACTTCCTCACCTTAAAGCCAATGATGTACATTGCCAACGTCTCTGAGGATGGCTTTGAAAACAATCCATACCTCGACAAGCTGCGCGAGTACGCCGCCAAAGAAAAGTCGATCGTGGTGCCAGTGTCGGCCGCGATTGAGGCTGATTTAGCCTCGATGGATGAGGCTGATCGGCAAGAGTTTATGGAGAGCATGGGCTTAAGCGAGCCTGGCTTAAACCGTGTTATTCGTGCAGGTTACCAGCTCTTAGGCTTACAGACCTTCTTTACGGCCGGTCCAAAGGAAGTAAGAGCGTGGACGGTACCAGTGGGTGCCACCGCGCCACAAGCTGCGGGCAAGATCCACTCTGACTTTGAAAAGGGCTTTATCCGCGCGCAGACCATTGCCTATGACGATTTCATCGCCTATAACGGTGAGGCCGGTGCTAAGGAAGCGGGCAAGCTGCGCTCTGAGGGTAAGGACTACATTGTGCAGGACGGCGATCTCTTCGAGTTCCTGTTTAACGTCTAAGGCGCTCTGCTCGAGCCCCCATAGTTGCTAAGGCGCGTGATGGCGGCTCTTAGCGCCACTTTACCGCACGCTCCCCGCGCGGTGCATAACACTCATTCTGGAGCCTATGAACAGGCCCCACTCTCTCCAGAAGCGCATGCGGCAGCCACTGTGGCTGCCGTTTTTGTTTCTGCGCTGCACAAAGTGCAACGCCAAAAGCCCACCTCAAATGAGGTCGTTCTCCCTGTGTGCGCACAGCTACTTGCCCTGACCTACCTTAGAGATAGGTCGCGGTAGATCCGCTTGCTGCTCCCTATCAGGTGCTGACTCAAGGGGCTAAAACCCACCTCAAAGACCGATTTTAAGCCAATAGCCAGCCAAGGGGAACCTGCTCTGCAGGAGCAAGGGAAAAACGCTCTCGCTCCAAGCGACAGCGCGGTGTGAGCTTATAGCATCAGCACCTATTTGAAAAGCTAAGCCCCGCAGATGCGGGGCTGTAGCGTGCTACTTGGAGCTGGCGCTGGCCTTGGAGCGCTTCGTAGCTGCGGTTGCAGCTTGTGGCGCTTTGGTCTTGCCTGCCTCACTGTGAGCACGTGGAGTGCGCTTACGATGAGTCTTGCTGGCTGTAGCCTTTACCTGTGGCTCGTCCTGTGGTGCTGCTGGAGATGCTATCTGCGCCTTTTGGCTCACCTTAGTGGAGGCTTTCTCTGCTACCGTCTCAGCTTGTTCAGCCTGTGGCGCCTCTTGCGGGGCGACGGCCTTTTGCTCGGCCTTTACCTCGGTCTGGGTCGCGGTCTTTGCCTCAGCTTTAACCACAGCAGGTTCTGCGACTGACGCTGGCTCTGCTGCAGGTGCTGGATCAGCTGTCGCAGGCACAGCTACCTGCTCAGGCGTCGCGGCTGGGACTTTTTTGGTAGCAGCAGGATCCGCTTGCGTAGCATCTGGCAGTGCTACCGGTGCCTGTAAGTCCTTTTCATACACAAAGCAGTGTAAGAAGCTGTTGAGATAGTAGTCGTAGTGCGGCACGTGAGTGATGTTAAAGCTCATAGCCACATCGACCACACGAGTCATCTGCAGGCGGTCATAGAACTTGTAATCGCAGCTACTGTCGGTAAGCAGATAGTAGTGGTCATACCCCTGCGTGCGCAGAATCTCCTCACCACGTGCTACCAGCTTGCGGCCCACGCCTTTGCGCTTAGCATTTGGCGAAACAATGAGCAGCGAAAACTCAGGCCACTGGGCATGCGGCGCTAAGCGGCGCAGCTTCTGGTAGTTGGCTGCAAATAAGCCACTAAACAGGCGTGGCGTCTCTGCTTGTGGCAGGAGGTACATCAGGATAGACGCACCACGCTCTAAAGCCGCGCACTGCCATGCATGGAAGCGATTAGTACGGGCAATGACAGGAGAGTCGACCTTATTGTCCAAAGAGAGCAGGCCGAGCATTTCACCGTCTTTAGCGGTGGCTACCACAATGTTGGTGGCATGAGCGAGGTAGTGCAGCGCAAAGTGAGCAGCGCCGCAATAGCCAATGAGCGGCTTGTCCTCAAAAAACCAAGAATCGTAGAGGATTTTGAGAATGCCTCGCCAATCCTGAGCCCAATCGAAATCCCTTAGTACGACCTCATTTGTCGGAACCAATGACGTCTCTTTGCCACCCATAGTTTCCTCGAAATCAGCTACGAGAGCCACCGCTACCCTCATGTGTGCCAAACGAAATAATCGGGATAGGCACAGCGCTCATGCTACTGGGGAGGTGGGGGTGAGTGCTTCACTACATGACACCTGTGGTGTTGTTCTGAGAGTATGGGCTCTCCGGGGGCAGGTGTGGGCACTCTACTCTCGAGCAAAAACAGCGTTTGACCGCCAGAGGCGGTTTTCCGTGCCCAAAGATAACAGGCGTCATTGCTAAAAACAAGGGTCTAACCGCCCCTTACAGCAGCGCACTGCCGCTTAAGCGGTGCGACAGCTCCACAACGCTAAGGCTGGCACCAGAAAAAGCGGCTCTACTCATAGTTTGGTGGATACCACAACGTAGGCCTCAACTCTTGAGGCAAGCACATGAGCCATGGTTATGGCGTTTAATGTTAGCCCCCTAAAAGGAGTGTGGGGCTGTATCCACCAAACTCTAAATAGCGCCAGAATCTCTTGGGTAGCGCTCTACCTTTAGCAGCGGCCCCATCTGGTGCTTTGCACTGCACTCTATCCACGCCGCTTTCCCGCCCCCAAAATAAAAAACTCAAGGCCATAGAGTTGCCCCTACAACCTTGAGTTTTGTGAAAGCAGGTTGGCCCTACTTCGTTAGTTGCCCCACAACCACTCCCACTGCAGCTTCGGTCGCCTTTAGCGCTACACCATGATGAGCGCTCGGCTCTACCAAAGCAAGGAGGATTCGTGAGAACAAGCTGACGCTACTCCTTTGGCGCCGCCTTGTTTTCTAAATTGTTGAACTTGACTAAGCGGTTCACAATGAAGAGGTCGCCCTTGATCTGCTCTAACACCAGCTCACTGGCACTCTGGTCAATCGCACTTAAGATGCCGTTCTTGCTGGAGGTTCCCATGCAGACCATACGAGCCTCTAACTTAGAGCAGACACGTGGGATCATCTCATCCACACGGCCCTCGGCAATGTGGCAGTGATCCTTAGGGATATTATGAGCCTCGGCAAAGTCGTAAAGCCCCATGGCATGCACATCAGTGCGCTTGATTGGCTTGTCGTTACCCAGAATAATGGACTCGGTGGTGTTCGCTCCCATGAGACCACGATGTACAGGTGGCACGCAGTTTAAGACGTGCACCTCACCGTTAAAGTGCTCGGCAAAGATGTTGGCAGCCGTAAAGAGCACCTCGTCGACAAACTTGTCGTGGTGGGTCTCTTCAAAGTCGATAGCCAGCAGAATAGTGCGGCTTAAGCGCTGTGGCGCGTTGGCATCCTTAACCACTAAAAGTGGCAGCGGAATCTGGCGCATGATCTGCGAGTCAAGTGGCGAGACAAACAGATCCTTTAAGGTGTTACGGCGGTTAGCAGAAACAATGGCCAGATCAAAGTGCTCGGCCTGCTCAGCGGCATACTGGCAGAAGGCATCAGCTACATCAGGGGAGAAGACGATGTGCGTCTTGTAATGCGTGATGCTTGGGTACTGCTGCATCATATTCTGCAGCTCGCGCTCAGCGCTTTCATTGAGGGCTTCCACCTGATTTTCCGAGAACTCACGGATCACGCGGAAAAGTACGACCTCCAAATCTGGCATAAAGCGCGCGAATTCAGCTGCACGTACTAATGCTGGCTGCTCCTCAGTTGGCTTAATCAGCACTAATACTTTGTAAGACATACTTCCCCTCCTTAGAGAGAGCTCGAGCTCTCGCATCATGCCTATGGCCTCATTATTACAGGCTAGAGGAGATAAGAGAAACGTTTTAGGTCAAATCTTTGATAGACAACACCTTTTGAGGCAAAAGAGTGGCATCTGCACCCAAAGAAGGCGCTCTAAAGGGGCGTTTTATGACCTCAAAGGTAAGTAGCAGCTACGGCAGAGGGCAGGGAAAAGAGGAGAGAGCCAAGAGCAATGACGGCAAGCGGCGCGACAGCAGCGAGAAAAGGACCTGGCTGCGAGACAGGAAGAAGAAGAAGAAGAAGAAGAAGAGAGCAAAGAACAAGGCGAGCTGCACACCAAGCACCGCTACAGAGACCCTACGCTCAGCAGCGCAGAACTCCAGTGAGCAGCGGCAGCGCCATGGTGGCACGCATAAGGAAGCCGCTGGGGTAGCGGCATCCATGTTTTGTACACGCTGCGGCAGGAGGCACCATCAGACAGCGGTGATGGCACCTATAACCAGTAAGGGCTAACGCCCTTGCTCTAGCGGTAAGGCTTATCTCAAGGGCAAACGGGCCGCAATGTAAGGCAGAGCATGGCAATGCATGCTCTGCAGGGCTGGCACAGCCACTAATCTAAGGCCTATGGGCGAGCTAAATAGTCACCCGAGCACACATACTGGTAAGTGGTCAGTGCCTCTAAGGCCATTGGGCCACGCACATGCAGCTTCTGGGTAGAGATCGCTACCTCAGCGCCCATACCGAACTGACCACCGTCGGTAAAGCGCGTCGAGGCGTTAATGTAAACGCAGGCCGATGGCACCGAGCGCGAGAACATCTCCGCGTGCTCTAAGTTGTTGGTCAGGATGGCATCAGAGTGGATAGCCTTATGCTGACGGATGTGTAAGATCGCCTCGTGAATATCATCCATCATGACGATGTTCATCTGCATGCCGAGAAACTCGGTGTCTAAGTCCTCAGAGGTGCAGGTGGTAAGGTAAGGGTAGTCCCTAAAAAGCTCGGCAATCTCACCGTAGACGTGCACCAGAATCTTGTGCTTATTGAGCTCTGGAATCAGGCGCTTGACTAAGTCCACGGCACAAGAGCGGTGAATTAAGAGCGTATCTAAGGCGTTGCAGGCTGATGGCTTTTGCACCTTGGCGTTAATGATGACGTTAACGGCACGCTCTAAATCAGCAGACTCGTCCACGTACATGTGCGAGACACCAAAACCACCGACAATCACTGGCACGGTAGCATGCTGCACACACATGCGATGTAGGGACTCACCACCGCGTGGAATGATGACATCGACAAACTGGTCAAGCGTTAAGAGCTTATTGACCAGATCACGATCCGTAGCCTGTAAGAAGTTAATGGCGTGCAGTGGCAGCGAGGTCTTATTAATGGTCTCTTGCATGATCTCGTACAGAGTCAGGTTAGTCTGGAAGCACTCCGAACCACCACGCAGGATGCAGGCATTACCGGACTTTAAGCACAGGGCGGCGATATCAACCGTGACATTAGGACGGGACTCGTAGATCACGCCAATAACACCTAAAGGCACGCTGCGCTTTTTGATGTTTAGGCCCGATTCGACGCTATAGCCGTCTAAGATGCGACCGACAGGATCAGGCAGATCAATGAGCTTGCGTACACCGCCGACCATCTCCGCATAACGCTTATCATTTAAGGTCATACGCTCGATCATTGGCGCAGGCAGGGCGCGCTTTTGGGCTTCGGCCACTTCCTTGGCATTTACGTCCAGCACAAAGCCTTTCATCTTTTCCAAGGCGTCAGCGATGATGGCTAAGGCTTCGTTTTTGTCCTTAGTGCTTGCCACTGCTAATGATTGGCTGGCCGTGGCGGCGTTTTGACCAATCTTATTAATGTCGATGCCAGTATCCATAACCTCTACCTACTATTAGGTGGCAATGCCAAAGAGTTGAACCTCATTGCCAGCGTGGTGAGCGCTGTCAGAAAAGCATGGTAACAAGATAACGCTGTGTGAGTCCATAAGCAACATAGGGGCAAAAACAACGTAGTGATGATGCACCTTGAGTTGACGCTTCCCCAGCAGCGTCGCTACCGCATCATCAGCTAAGCATAAGCTCTAAGCTAAGACCAGATCATTGCGGTGGACAGCCACGCCATTGGAGAAGCCGATCTTGCTCTCAATCTCATGGCTCTGGCAGCCCTGAATCAGCATGCACTCATTAGAGTTGTAGCGCACGATGCCCTTACCGATGACCTTCCCCTCTTCGTTTACGATCTCGACCACCGAGCCGCGTAAGAAGTCACCTTGGACGTCCTTAATACCTGATGGCAACAGTGAGGAGCCACGTTCGACTAAGGCCTTATGGGCACCGGCATCCACCACCAACTTACCAGCTGGCAAGGTCGTCGCGGACAGCCACAGCTTACGCCGTTCCATGGTCTTACCACCATTACCCGTCCTAAAGAAGGTACCCTCACCGCGATTGTGGATTAAATCCAGCATCAGGCTTGGGTTCTGCCCTGAAGCGATGATCATCTCCACACCGCCTTGGGTCGCAATCGAGGCGGCCTTGACCTTAGTGGCCATACCGCCCGTGCCTAAGGAAGTACCTGAGCCACCGGCAAGGCGCACGATACGCTCGTCGATCTTAGTGACCTCACGGATCAACTTAGCATCAGGATTGGTGCGTGGGTTATCATCGTAAAGGCCCTTTTGATCCGTGAGCAGAATGAGCTTATCTGCTTCAATAGCCGTGGCGGTGATCGCGGCTAAGGTGTCGTTATCACCAATTTTGATGTCGGCTGTGGCCAGCGCATCGTTTTCATTGATGACAGGGACAATGCCGTTATCCAAAAGCGCAAAGAGGGTGTCACGGGCATTGAGGTAGCGCTCACGGTTCTCAAGGTCAGAGCGCGTTAAGAGCAATTGGCCAATGTGGATGTTGTAAATGGCAAATAGGTCTTCCCAGACCTCAGTGATACGACTCTGGCCGACAGAGGCTAACAGACGCTTGGAGCTTAAGAGCGGTGGCAGAGGTGCGGCATTACGCATCAGCTCCCGACCTGCGGCCATGGCTCCTGAAGATACTAAGGTCACGCGGTGACCTTGAGCCATCATGAGGGCAATGGTGCGCACGATTTCCAGCATGTGAGCGCGATTAAGCTCAGTTTTGCCCGCAGTTAAGGTGCTGGAGCCTACTTTGACCACAATGCTCTGTGGATGGGAGTCAAGTTGACGCTGTTCTGCTGTCGTGTTGATGGAAGCGACGGCACTGACCGTTTGTGCCGAGGTATGTTGAGCGGCCATGTGTACAAATCACCAAAGAAAGAGAGCGTGGTTATGGGGGCTGCGGCGCGTCACAAGGTAAAGCGCGTCAGGCAGCAAGAGCATGCAGCATACACCATAGCGCTGGCTATCTTAGAGGATGCACCAGCGAAAAACGGTACCATGCCCCTACTGCGCTTGCTGGCGCTGGGCAGCGCCACAGCTGCTGCGCACTACTTAGGCGACGTTACCGACGTCAGCAACGTAGTACCACTGCGGCGGTGAAGCCTCTTCTACAGCAGCTTATCCCTAAAGAACTCGCTGATATTGTAGAAAATCTTTGGCGCAATTTCGGCCACGCGCATCTTCTTAAAGACGATGTTGATGTTGTTGGTGAAGGTGTGGTCAATGAGCTCGTGATCGTCATTGAACTTGAGATCGATCGGCATAAAGAGCGAGAGGCAGTCGGTCTTTAAACGCGAGCTAAAGGAGAGCAGCCCCTGCTTTTTGAGGGACATGATCTGCATTTGCGGCACGATGGTCTCCCACGAGCTAGCGTCCAGATTAAGGCGGTTAGCAAGGGAAGAGCGTGCCGCTAAGGACATGCTGTTCAGCAAGTCCTGATCGACAAAGGCGCTATGCAGCGCTGGGCTGACTGTAGCAATGGCCTTAAAGTACTCAGGGTGCATCACGCACAGGCGCACCACAGCGTTAGCACCAAAGTGAAAGCCAATCGCACCTAAGGCCGAGGAGTCCACGTAAGGCACATGCTCTTTTAAGTGTTTAATGGCCGCCTCTAAGAGATCCGAGCCCGAATGTGGGTTAAGCTCCAGACGCTCGGAGGCGCCCATGCCAGGCATGTCGATCACAAAGATTGCGATGCCCAGCTTACGTAAGTAATCACTAAAGAGGCGGTAGTAGTCAGTGGAGGTGGCGCCATAGGAGGTCATCACAATCACGCAGGGCTGCATATCCGTGTTATTTACGCTATGGAGGAAGCCCGTGATTTTGTTGCCATCTACCGTAAAGGTCTCTTCGGCGTAGTGACCGTAGATCTTTTCATCATTAAAGATCTTACGGTAAGCACGACGTCCTAAGAGGGCTGCTTGCGCTGCGAGGGTATCGCCTTTGAGGTTAGGGTAAGAGGCGATTGCGAAGTAACGTGAAGCCATACGGTAGTTATGGCTGGCAAGGACTAAGTCGCCCTCTTCCTCGTTTTGATTGGCTTGGCGGATACGGCGTTGAGCGATGTTGCTAAACTCGTAGATCCAGTTGCCAGGGCCGTACTGCTCGACGGTATCGAAGCACTGCTCACGAGTACGCTTATTGGTACTCATGACGATGTGCGAGAGGGCCTCATCAACGTCAAGGCAATTGGCACCTAAGTAGACCCAAGAAAAGCGATTGAGAGGGCGGTACCACAGAGCGCGGAAGTGTGAGCCCATGAGGTGAAAGCCGTCACCTAAGTCAGGTAGAGGGCAGCCTGAATTCGAGATGAGTGAGGTCTCGATGTAATCGTGGCGTGGCTTAAAAAGCACTTCGCTCAGGTTGAGATCGGAGGCGCTGTCTTCAGACATGGTAGTGCTTCTCCCAAGCAAGCAGTCTTGGCTATAGCGTCCTCTAAAAGAAAGGGATCCGGCTAAAAGAGGGCTAAAAGAGGTATGCCTGCTTGGTCTCAAGAACCTAAGCACATACAGCTGCCCAGAGGCCATAAGGAGCGTAGCGCCAGTGGCTATAGTGGTAGAAAGTGCAAGCGGCGCAGTAAGGAAAAGAGGACGTACCCATGAAGGTACATTTTAGCAAAGGCGGGAAAAGGATGCGGCGGGAATAGCTAAAAGCGGCGCCAGCTCAAGCTTTTTGGGCACTTAAGGCTAGCACGACGTGCCTTGAGGTGAGGCAGCTAAAGAGAAAGGAGATAAAGTTGGTAGAATGGCAGGCACGCACTGGCCTTAGAGCAGCAACACAGCCTTTACCTCCACCACAAACAACAAGGGAACGCACATCAGCGATGGCACCCCCTTCACAAACTCAATAAAACATACAAAGTAACATCTGCCTGAACAGATGTTAGTTACTGTGCTCAACAGAGCACAAGACAACACGGTGTACAGCCGGTGGTGAGTACCATACTGGCTACCACCACCGCTGCATCAAGCCAACGTGTAATGCGCCGCTTAAATTAGCCGATCAGGCTTAAGCCTAACTGTGGACGCGTGTTGGCTTGCATCAGCATGGAAGCAGCAGCCTGCTGAATGATGCTCTGTTGCGACAGGTTGGCAGACTCCTCAGCGAAGTCAGCGTCTTGGATACGCGAACGA
>CASEBB010000015.1 GCA_949286015.1 uncultured Succinivibrionaceae bacterium
CACCACAAGACAAGTCCCTTTCCGAGGAGCTGAGCAAATGCTTGCTTAACCGGAGGTCTAGCTGGGATAGCTGCCTCCATTCCATGTGGTTTGGTGTATTTATACCAAACTAATGCACTAAATTGGTGCAAAATAAAAATTTGCGACAAAATCATTGACGATCACCGCTTATGCGATCACACATTCATTCATTCATTCCTAAGCTTAAGATCACAGTCATCTTAGCACAAGGGATCAGGGGTGACCTGAGGAACCGCAAAGACCACACTGCGCTCAGGAGAGTGGGGGCAGCAGCAAAGAGGGATAGGAGTAAGGGAGTAGTTCTGGTACGGGGCTGGCGCTGTTAGTAGTGCGCAGGCGTTTTCCCCTTGTGTGGGTGTGTGCACTGCTACTTGCCATTACCCCACCTTAGAGATACGTCGCGTAAGCAACGCGTGATGCGCAATATCAGGTATTCATAAAGAGCCTTAAACCCACCGCAAAGGCCGATGGTAAGCCCATGACATAGGGGTAAATACTCTGCAGAGCAAGACGTGAAAACGTTCTCAGTAGCAGTAGTGCCTGCTCACGTGCCATGTGTTCTTACCCTCAAGAGTCATCATGGGGAGCAGCTGCTACAACAGCAGCACTCTGTTGCTGCACCATCACGGCTCAAATGGAGAGGGAGTAAAGAGATCCTTGTGCGTATCAGCTGCGCGCGCAATACCAAGAAACAGAAGTGAGAGCAAGTGCAAAAATTTGCAAGAGCCCCAAGACACCTCCCTGCGATAAGAATCGCCTTCTGAAAAATGCAAGGCAGCTCCTGATAACATTTTGCAGGCGAGTGCAGAGCATTCTTGCTAGAATGCCCTCACCGACACAGACCGGCCAGCTGTTAAGTTCGCTGCTCTGTGGATTGTTATGGCTTGCTGATAGATTAAGGATTCAAGATGGTTACTCGACTCAAGGCGAATAATGGTGTTGTGGGTGAAGGCGTGAAGTTTGATCGCATCCGTCGCGTGACCGGTTACTTAGTGGGCACCTTAGATCGCTTCAATAATGGTAAGCGTGCTGAAGAGCACGATCGTGTCAAGCACAACTTCTCCAGCTTGCACTAAGAAGCCATCTTGTACCGTACCCTCAGTGTTTTCTGAGGGTACGTACAAGAGCGTAAGCACCTCCCGCGCATTACCGCACCTCCTCCTCCTCCTCCTCCTCCTTTTCTCTGTTCTCCTTTCCCTTACCCACCGCTTCTTCTTCTTCTTGTTCTTCTTCTTCTTCTTCTTCCTCTCATCTTCCTCATTACTCATTTGCGCCTTATCTACCGTACTCATATTGGCGTTCCTGCGCTCATGCGCCGTGGCGTGCGCTTCTCTTTAGCAGTTTGTCTGCGCTTTTGCTCTTTTGTGCCATAATGCAGCACCGCTGAGTACAGCCTTACTGCACTACCTCAGTTTCAGTACCGCTAAGCAGCACCCTGATCCGATCCGGTGATCCATGGGCTGGAGCTTAGTGCTACGCTACCTGCTGACTACCGCCACAGAGGGTATCATGACGTTTTTAGTGGATTCGCATTGTCATTTGGCGTCGCTGACCTTTGAGCAAACCGCCAAAGAAAAGGAAAAAGGTCGTCCGCACCAAGGCCCTAACTCCGTGCCTGAGGTTTTAGCGCGGGCGCGCGCCTGTGGTGTGACCCACATGCTCTCGGTGGCCTGCACTATTGACGACTATCAGCACATGATGAAGCTGATCGCGCCTTATGACGGTATCTTTAACGCCTGCGGCATCCACCCGCTTAACTTAGAAGAGGCCCTCAACTGGCAAGAGGATGACTTAAAGGCATGCCTTACTGACAGCATGTGCGTGGCTTTAGGTGAGACTGGCCTCGATTACTTTTACGCCTCTGATAGCCGTGAGGCGCAGCTGGACTCTTTTGCCCGCCAAATCGATTTGGCCTGTGAGGTGAAAAAGCCTCTGATCATCCATGCTCGCTCGGCCCATCATGATACGGTCGAGCTGATGCGTGCGCATAATGCGCGTGACTGTGGTGGTGTGATGCACTGCTTCTGCGATGAGGTGGAGATGGCCCGTGAGTGCTTAGACATGGGCTTCTTTATCTCGTTTTCGGGTATCACGACCTTTAGAGCAGCGGACAATGTACGTGAGGTGCTGCAATATGTACCGCTTGATCGCATGCTGGTGGAGACGGATTGCCCTTACTTAGCGCCAGTGCCAGTGCGTGGTATTGAGAACGAGCCTGCCTTTGTGCGCTACACCTTAGAGTACGTGGCTGACTTTAAGAAGATCCCACCAAAGGAGATGGCGGATATCACGTCGCGCAACTTTGCCGAGTGCTTCCATGTGACGTTAGCGGAGCCAAGCAACGAGAACATCCCTGATAAGGACATCTCGGTCTACAAGCTGGAGCCGATCTTTAATAAGGGCTGGCCAAGCTAAAGGACGCTGTGAGCAGGGACTCTGGTCTGGAGCAGGGTGCACGGTGGTAAGGGGCGGGCGCTGTAAAGCCTTAGGACGCAGGCGTCATCCCTGATGACACCGCAAAAAGAGAGGTGCTTGCCGTGAGGTGGGCGCCTCTTTTTCGTTTTGTATTTTCCCCCGATGTTGTTGGCTTGCCAGCGGCCTTTGAGGTGGGATGTGAGTATCCCAAAAAGCAAATCTCAAAGGAGGTAACTGACTACAATCAGGTGCTTTACCCTTAGAGCAGGTGTTTGCTAAGGCTCTACTCTCGAGATAAGGCGCCGTAAGGCGCTTTTAGGTTATCTATGTGGGGTTAAGACTCTTGATGCCTGGAGCATAAAGCGAAGCTACCGCGACTTATCTCTAAGGTGGGTTACTGGCAAGTGTGCACACACATGGGTAAAACGCTATCTTGGGTTTTCGTTTTGGGTGGCTAGTGGTGCAGATGATGGCGGATGGCGCTGGTTCTGTCAGTCACTGCGCTGAGTGCCTGTACTGGTAAGGGAATCAAGCCGCAAGGGAAGCAGCTGCAGAAGGAAATCAAAGCAAAGGAAGGTAGGAAATAGGGCGCGCGTAAGATGCGGCGCGCCGCAGAGATAGACCCGCAGGTCTTGGGGTTAGTAGTAATCCTTGTAGCTGTGGTGCTTGCGCTGCTTAAAGCACTGGCTGATAAAGAACAGCACCGAAACCACTAAACCACAGGCAAAGCTACAGAAAATCCACTCTGGCATGCTAAAGCCCAGCAGCGACCAGTCTAACTTCTCGCAAGCCGCATTTGGCTGGAACATCCATGGCAGCCACTCATTAAGTGGTAAGAACGATGGAAAGCTTGGTACCAGCTTGCACGAGCCACCAAAACCAGTCTGGTACACGGACGTAATGTGATCAAAGGCCACGACCAGACCACCGGCAGATCCCGCCATAAAGATTAAGATTGCCAGATTGCGCAGTAGCACGTTGGTCGGACTTAAAAAGCCAATTAAGCCCGCCACGATAAAGGTGAGGTAAAAAGCACGCTCGTACACGCAGTTGACACACAGCGGTAAGCGCAGCTGATATTGGAAGTAGAGACCACACCCCTCTAAGACAATGCCTAACAGTAAGAGCATGATCCACGAGAAGCGATGGCGCGCTAACGCTTGGATCAGGTAGATTAAACCCATAAACTTGTTTGCCCGCATCTTCCGCAATGAAAGAGCGTGCCCTCCTGCCGAAATAGTGTGGGTCACAGCGTGGCTGTGGGGGTGTCTGCGCCAAAACAGAGTGGTTGCAGCTGGGGTACACGCAAGCAGTAGCAGAGCGCAACTGCTGGTGCATTTGCAGACAATTATAGCCAAAGCGGCAGTAAAAAATAGCCTCGCCGCAATTTTCTTTTACCTATTGCACCACCAAAAAGTGTTTTTTGTGAGCAGTAACTAAAAGCCTGCCTTGAGGGCATGTAGTATTCATGGCCCATGAGCCCAGAGTGGGGCGTGTTGCAGGGCTGCTTAGGGCTTGGTGTAGAGCTGCGCAAACAGGTTGCAGGAGTAGCGTGGCAGTGGAGCTGATGCAGGGTAAAGCTTGGTGACAAGTGCAGGGCATGGTGGCAGCAAAGAGAGTAGGGGCGTAACTTACGGCAGCCGCGTCCTTGAGAGTGGATAGCGAGGGCACAATGAGCAATGGCTCCTTACCAAGACGCCGCGCTGCATGTAACAGTAGGGTGGCGCCACGTTCTGGTGCTGAGCTGCTGTGCCTAATCCTGTGCCCGCATTGCCATCAGTACTTGTAGTGAGCAGCACCTTCAGCTTTAGCACCCTTAAGGTAGCTTACAGTGCTCCCCATGCTGTGCCGTCCTTGAGAGCACAGGTGCTGTTCTCTTCAGTGCTTCCCCCACGCTTTTATCCCTAATGGTAGCAATGAGAGCAGCGCAGAACTGTCGCCCGCCATGTAAGCCGTCTTAATGCCTTAATGGTAGCTCTACTCACCGAGGCCATCGAGCGTTTGCCTCATGCCTCGCTCCGCTCGCTGTTTGCGCGAGGTGTGGTGGTGTACTGCTCTCTTGGTGCTTACAGTAAGCGTCAAGCAAAGGCCGCTTGTCCCATCAAGAGTGCTGCTATAAGAAACGACTGACCTCATAGATGATTGAACTTATGGCAACCATGCGCGCTCTACCCTCAGGTAGGCTCTGGCTAACCGGCACCATTTCATTTATCTCGAGGTAATGGACGCAACCAACACTCACCCCTGCATGCGTCGTCACTTATGAGATCACTCATTCCTAAGCGCCCGCTGCCCATCTTTAACCGCTAACCCCGCCTTACTGCTGTTTCGCCTGTTCTTGTCAGTGCGCTTTCACCGCAAACCACCTTTTTCACCCACGTCACCACGCACACCACATATAGGTAAAACACCATGCTTGCTGCACCAAAGTAGTGAAAAGAGTGGGGGCATTGTTCCAGAAAAAAGCAGCATTCCCGCCCATAAAAATACGCTTGCAGCGAAAGCGACTACTGAGCATGTTCTTTGCCAACTTTTGCTGTAAATTGGTGCAATGGTGCACAGCTTTGGCAAAAGTAGATGTTGCTCAGAATTCAGCTTGCTCGAGGACAGGCCCACTGCGCTTTGCTGTTATAGTGCTTCTAAGCGCCTCGCAGAGGCACCTCTTGGAGGAACCTCTCTGATGCTGTGTGCTAGAGAAAACTGCCAGTGACCTCTCATCAGGGCATCTGACTCTAGAGTAACCAGCTCTTCATAGCCAGCATGTTCGCGGCAGTTTGTGCAGCGCGTTTTTTGTCCCCATCGCGCCCTACATTCAAGATAAGGAGCAAGGCTAATGCGTGTTGAGCACGATTTCATCGGTACCTTAGAGATTGCCGATGACGTCTTCTATGGTGTGCAGACCTTCCGTGCATTGCAAAACTTCGACATCACCGGTGAGCACCTGCACGATTACCCTAATTTCATCTACGCCTACGCAAAGGTGAAAAAGGCCGCAGCTCTTACCAACTGCGAGTTAGGCCTTTTAGATCAGGAAAAGTGCGACTACATCTGCCGCGCCTGTGATGAGATCCTTACCGGCAAATACAACGACCAGTTTGTGGTCGACATGCTCCAAGGTGGCGCCGGTACCTCCACCAACATGAACACCAATGAGGTCGTAGCCAACCTTGGTCTGACCTTAATGGGCCATCACAAGGGCGAGTATCAGTTCCTACACCCAAACGATCACGTTAACCTCTCGCAGTCCACTAACGACTCCTATCCAACGGCCATTAAGCTGGCGGTCTATGCCGACTTAGGCGAGCTCTATCACGCCATTATTGCACTGCGTGATGCCTTCTACGCTAAGGCCGAGGAGTTCAAAGACGTCATCAAAATGGGCCGCACCCAGCTGCAAGATGCCGTGCCTATGACCTTGGGCCAAGAGTTCCATGCCTTTGGCTCCTTGCTCTATGACGACATTAAGCGCCTTAAGGCTGCAGGTGAGCTCATGCTGGTGGTCAATATGGGCGGTACTGCCATTGGCACGGGCATTAACTCCCATCCTAAGTTCGCCTCCACTGTCGTGAAGCATTTGGGTGAGATTACCGGCAGCAAGATCATCTCCGCTGAGGACTTAGTCGCTGCTACCCCAGATTGCTCGTCCTATATGCAGGTGATGGACACCTTAAAGAGCATGGCCGTTAAGCTCTCGCAAACCTGCAATGACTTACGCCTCTTAAGCTCCGGCCCACGCTGCGGTCTTAATGAGATCAACCTGCCAAAGATGCAGCCTGGCTCATCGATCATGCCTGGCAAGGTTAACCCTGTGATCCCAGAGGTGGTTAATCAGGTGTGCTACCACGTCATTGGCGCCGCTGTCTCTGTAAGCTTTGCCGCTGAAGCTGGTCAATTGCAGCTTAACGTGATGGAGCCTGCGATTGCTTACGAGATCTTTAAGTCCATCAAGATGCTCAAGCGCGCCTGCACCACCTTACGCGAGAAGTGCGTCACAGGCATTACTGCCAACAAGCAGGTGTGCTTGGACTTTGTGCACAACTCCATTGGCATCGTCACTGCGCTCAATCCTTACATTGGCTACGAGAACAGCGCCTCCATTGCCAAGGAGGCCTTAGCCACTGGCAAGCGCGTGCGTGATATCGCCTTAGAGCGTGGCCTGCTGACTGAGGAGCAGTTAGACGAGCTCTTAAGCCCTGAGAACATGCTCAACCCACATCTGTCTGCTGAGAGTCGGCAGCACTTTAAGCCGCAATCCCCAGCAAAGGAGCAAGGTAAGTAGCCTGCATTAAGCGCAACCTGCGGGGCGGGCGCTGGCAAATGAGGTAGCAGTGCTCTTGTGAGGAGCTTGCTCCTGACAGCGCTCTCCCGTATGATTGACGACTTTTGGCGTGGCGTGGCGGCGTGGTGCGGAGGAGCTGAGCTGTGCGGACGCTTGGGCAAAAGCCGCACGCACTGCTCTTGCTCTTGCTCTTGCGCTGGCGCTGTGTTGCGCTTGCTTACCAGACCATCAACTACAAACAACCAAGCACAGGGGGAAGCTTATGGACATTTTGCTAATCCTGCGGCTCGTCGTTTTGTTCGGCGTGATCTTCTTTGGTATTCGCTTAGGCGGTATGGCTATCGGTTACACCGGTGGCTTGGGTGTCATCATCCTCACCGTGTTCTTAGGCATGAATGCCGGTGCCATTCCTACCGACGTTATTCTCATCATCATGTCGGTGATTGCCGCCATTACCGCCTTACAAAAGGCAGGTGGCCTCGATTACATGGTGCGTGTAGCTGAGCATATCTTGCGCAATCACCCACGGCACATCAACTATCTGGCACCAACCGTAACCTATGTCATGACCGTGCTGGCTGGTACCGGTCACACCGCCTTTGCTATGATCCCTGTGATTGTGGAAGTGGCAAAAGAGCAGGACATTAAGCCAGTGGCACCACTGTCGATTGCAGTGGTCTCGGGTCAGGTGGCTATTACCGCCTCGCCTGTGTCAGCAGCAGTGGTGTATATGACCGGCGTCTTAGAGCCTTTAGGTTGGTCGTATCCGGCCTTACTGGGTATCTGGATTCTCACCACTTACGCAGGCTGCATGATTGCCGCTTTTATCATGTCGACCTTTTTCTATAAGGGTAAGCTCTCGGAGGATCCAACCTACTTAGAGCGCGTCAAAGAGGGCTTAATCGCTCCTATCCACAGCGAGAAAAAGGCAGAGTTACCAGCAACAGCAAAGAGCTCGGTGGCGATCTTCTTAAGCGGCGTGCTCTTAGTGGTGATATACGCGACCTTCATCTCTGACGTGATCCGCGTGCCACTGGTGGCCTCATTACAAGAGAGTGTGGCTCAGGGTAGCACCATGGCGGCTGCCTTCTTAACGGTGTTAGAGCCATTAAAGCTTGCCCGTGACGGCGCCATCATGTCCTTTATGCTGCTGATTGCGACCTTGATCGTGATTAAGTGCAAGGTGCCTACAGGAGAGCTGGCGGATACCCCAACCTTTAAGTCCGGTATGACGGCCTGTATCTGCGTGCTGGGTGTCGCATGGCTGGGTAACACCTTTGTGGCAGGCTATACCGCGCAGATCGAGACCTTCTCGCAAGAGATCATCAGTCAGTACCCAGGTGTGCTGGCAGTAGTGCTCTTCTTTATCTCCGCGCTGCTGTACTCGCAAGCTGCTACCGCCAAGGCTTTAGTGCCAGTGATCATTGTGGCGCTCAATATGGAGGTGCACCCAGAGCTCTCCTACATCTTAGTGGCTTCGTTTGCAGCGGTGAGCGGTCTCTTCATTCTGCCAACGTACCCAACCTTACTAGGTGCGGTGCAAATGGATGATACCGGTACGACTAAGATCGGTAAGTTCGTCTTCAATCATTCGCTGCTGATTCCTTGCTGCTTGAGTATCTTCTTCTCGGTGGTGTTGGGCTTTGCCGCAGCTTCGGCCTTTGCCTAATAGCCGTACACGCAGAAAAGGAGCAGCTATAACCACGTCGCAAAGTCGTGCTGCTGATCAGGTAGCGATAGCACTCAGGATTGCGGAGCACAGGCAGCACGCGGATGCTGGCTCTGGTGTTAGTTACGGGAGGCAGCTTTCTCACCTCTCCTTTTCCTTGCGTTAGCAGCGCCCGCCTCTGTCAATCTACAGGGGCGGGCGTTGTGCTTTATAGCAGGATCGCAAAGTATTACCGTGCCACCCGTCTACTCACGAACGCAGATGATGACGCTTGAGCGCTTGCAGTTTTGTAGTAGAGATGAGTCCTATTGGTGGTAAGTGCTGTGGTTGAGCCGTTTGGCCCCGACAAAATAAAGCCCCGCACAGCAAAAGCTGGACAGGGCTCTTCGTCTGACGTCTGGACTCTCACGGAATGCGGAGTGTGTGGGCAGAGGCCTTTCTTGTGGTTAAAAGCAGAGTGCTTTAGCTTGAGGCTTTATCGCTCTTGCTACTGCCTTTTCTGCTTGTCTTGGAGCGGCTTGCTTTTGCGGTAGTAGCTTTGCGGCCCCCTGCGCTGTTAGAGCCCTTGTTACTAGCAGTTTTGTCTGCCGTCTTACGGCGCACCGTCTTGGTTTTGCGTGCAGTTTGGTCGCTAGTCTTTGGGCTCTTTGGGGGAGGCAGCTCTTGGTTTTCCACGGCGATTGGCTCAATCATGCCCTCATGGCGCTCGGTGTGCACTCCTGTTGACAGCTTGGTTTTCGTAATGGTACGCCATGCAACGATCTGATGGTATTTATCGCAAATCACCACCACAACCCATACCACCAGCTTCCGCAGCTTTAGAAGGTTGTTGCAGTAGTCATTTTTTACCATCTGCCGCTCAGCTGCATTGAGCGTTTTGGTCTTCGTCAGATCAGTGTTGTAGCGCACGCGCTTGAGTTCAAAGGCGTAGATGGTATCTTTGGTGATTGCTACCAGATCACACCGGCCATGGCTATTGGCCACCTCGTCTTTAGTGGAGACTAAGGCGGAGCGTAACCACATCTTGAACATGGTACGGTAGATTTTCTCTTGTATGACGTCTTTATCGTCAAAGACGTCATATAGGGAGTCGTTCAAGAGCTGATTTAAGCTCTTACACACAAGCTCGATATCACCTGAGAGTAGCGCTTGTTGCGCATCTCGGAGCATAGGGTAGATAGCAGTCTCATCTTTGTTCGCCATATGAGCTGTGAATATAGCACTGAGCTCCGAGGCCACTTCGGCGTTAGTGATTTCGCACTTGTATTTAGTAGGGGAGGAGCTAATGGTGGCAGTGCTCTGAGCGGCAAGAGTATCAGCAATCTCTCTGATAGAGAGCATGCCACTTTGCACCATAATCTGGTCAAGGGTAACCTCATTTGCTCTGACTGGGCTCGTGAGAGTACCTTTGTCTACGACAATGGGCTGGCTATATTTGTTTACCAGCTCGGTTACGTCGTACTTACGCGCATGCAGAAAAGAATGTAAAGCTGCCGACGCATTAGAACTCTCCATCCAGTATGGATTAAGCTTGAGCTTAGCATTGGCCTGCTTTATAAAATCAGGGTCGTCCAATGGCGCAAAGAACTTGTTAATGGCATAGGGGCTGTACACCTTGACCGAGGCATCCTCATCAAAGCAAAAGCCATCGTAGGTGTGCTCAAGAAGCTGCCACAGCTCATCGATGGAGATTCCAAGATTATTGGCAGCTTGCGGGATGTATTCCGCAAAGCTCTGCTCAATCTCCTCTTTGGTATAGCCCAGCAAGTCAGCAAAACCAAGACTCATGCTGAGATCTTGAATGTTTTGCCCCGTAAACAGCGAGACCTCTCGGTAGCGCATGATGCCTGTGACCAAGATAAATCTGGCGTTATCTTGTTGGCGCAACCAGTTGTAGAAATCTGATAGTACGCTCTGTAACGCAGCAAACAGTTGCGGATCATTAAGATGCAAGGAGAGTGGGTAGTCCCACTCATCAATCAGAAACACAGGAGTCTGATTGGCGGTTAAGTCGTCGAGCTCCCTCTTTAGATCATTGAAGGAGACGATGCCTTTATAATTGATTGCACTAGAGAACCCCGCCTTTTTATAAGCAGAAACAAGCTCTTTGCATAATTCAGCCTCAAACGTAGTGGCATCAGAGCTTGCTATGCCGATGAACGACAGACTGATAACAGGGTAAGTCTTGGTCTCGGGCCAAAGATCAAAAATGGCTGTTCCTGCAAAATTTTGTGGGCCATGGGCGAACAACTCTTTCAGCATCGAGCATAGGGTGGTTTTACCCATACGCCGTGGACGCGAAAAGAACACGAAGTCAAATAGCGTGACTAACTTGCCAAGTTTGGCTGTTTTATCGACGATTAGCTTGTTTTGCCCCACCAACTTGGTCCAACTGGAGACGCCCAGTGGGATAGGCTTGCGTGGCAATGCGTTTGTGTCAGCGTTTGCGTTCATCATGCCTCCTCTCAACAATGCAGAAAATGTTACTCTTCCTAATTTTAGCCAAAAGTCAGTGCCATGTGCTTACGCAAACTGCCCCAATTGATCTTGAGGAAGCATGATAAATCGAAGGGCTCAGCACTATTGCCGCCTCATGGCATTAAAGTCGATAAACATCGTAGCATTGTGCCACAGGCGCTAAGCTGGGATGCAAGATAATAGTGTTGGTGCCACCCCATCAAACGCTTAGTAGAGACTGCTTTTTTCTCGCGTGCTGGCCACTTCAGCTCTTAATAGTGGTCTTCAGTGTCTTCTCCACACAAGCGCTATCAAGCGTTTACGGGCCTTGCTGTGTGCCGCGCTTAACGCCCGCTGTGTGGTGGCTAAAGTGGGCTTTGCTGCTCCTTGCAGTGTACAGCACCGTGTGAGCTAGCTTCTGACTACAATTCCCCATTATATGTGCCCTGTAACCGTTTGCGCTTAGCCTCTGGCCATAGCGCATGCAAGCTAAAGGTGCGTGCTGCCTCAGGTATCTTCCTATTTTCGTGAGCGTCATTCCAAATTGGCCATTCCACAACCACGGGCGCTGAATCCTAAGTCTATAATGAATCCCGATCAGCTTTTAAGTTGAGACGTTTTAGCAATTAGCAACGGCCACAGCTGCGTGTAGGGACGTGTGCTGATCCCGTGCTAAAGCAAAGCGTACTTACTCTAGCGCTTTTGCTCTGGGGTAACAACAGAGACTGAGAGGGAATCTTGGTGCACCGTACAAGTACTCTGTGCCTAATGAGGGCAAGTTTCGCTCACTTGCCGTAGTAAAAACAGAGTGTGGCGGTTCTTCTTCGTGCCCAGTCCGGCGTCAATGGCTTAAGCCAGACAGTGAGGAGGGTGGGCTGTGGTGGCAGTAACACCCAAAGCGTAGGTAGGACTACTACCCAGCTTTGGTGCTGGCGACCACAAAGGGTGTGCACTCAGGGTTTTGATGTCGTTTGATTGGAGTTAAGCCATGCCAAACATAACCTACGGTAAGGCATTTGCCCTGAACTTCATGGGCACAGCGCCAACGTGGTATAAGCTCTTTATTGTGAGCTGCCTGATATTAAACCCGATTCTGACCATGATTTCTCCGGTGTTAGCCGGTTGGGTCTTGGTCGCCGAGTTTATCTTTACTTTGGCCATGGCTTTAAACTGCTATCCGCTGATTCCTGGCGGCTTGCTAGCCATTGAAGCTGCCGTGATCGGCCTCTGCGACATGGAGCATGTGCGCGAGGAGATCGGCGCCAACCTCGAAGTGATCCTGCTGTTAATGTTCATGGTCGCAGGTATTCACTTTGTGCGTGATGTGCTCTTATTCACCTTTACCCACGTGCTGGTAAAGGTGCGTTCGCACACCTTACTGGCCTTAATATTCTGCTTCTTCGGTGCCTTCCTCTCGGCCTTCTTAGACGCGTTAACCGTGCTGGCCGTGATCATGACCATCTGCATCGGCGTGTATCGTTACTACCACGATATGATCTGTGGTGATGCCGCTACGGCGCGTCTGAGTAACGATAACTTCGTGCAAGAGGAGTACAAGGCTGACTTAGAGCAGTTCCGTGGCTTCCTCCGTTCGATCTTAATGCATGCTGCTGTGGGTACCGCTTTAGGTGGTGTCTGCACGCTGGTCGGTGAGCCACAAAACATCATCGTGGGTGGTGTTGCTGGCTGGAACTTCGCTGAGTTTGCTCTGCGTGTGTCGCCAGTATCGGTACCAGTCGTTATTTGCGGTTTTATCACATGCTTCTTCTTAGAGAAGACCAAGCTCTTTGGCTTTGGTACGCAAATGCCAGAGTCAGTGCGCACTATGCTCGCTGGCATTGAGGCCAAAAATAACGCTAACTTAACCCGCCGCGATAAGCTGCGCTTAGTGATCCAAGGCCTGTGCTGCGTGTGGCTGGTCATTGGCTTAGCTTTCCACTTAGCTGCTGTAGGCTTAATTGGTCTGTCCATTATCATTATTGCCACTGCTTTCTGCGGTGTGACCTCAGAAGAGGAAATCGGTCAGGCCTTCACCTCGTCCTTACCATTCTGCGCTCTGTTGTGCGTGTTCTTCACTGTGGTAACGGTGATTTCGCAGCAAGAGCTCTTCCGTCCACTGATCACGTGGGTGCTCTCGACCTCGCCTGAGGATCAGCTCCCAATCTTCTATCTGGCCAACGGTATTCTCTCGTCAGTGTCAGATAACGTGTTCGTGGCCACGATTTACATCGAGCAGGTCTATGACGCCATGTTAAATGGTGTGATTAGTGGTGAGCAGTTTGACCACTTAGCTATCGCCATTAACACTGGTACCAACTTACCATCGGTGGCTACCCCTAATGGTCAGTCGGCCTTCTTATTCCTCTTAACCTCGGCCTTAGCCCCATTAATCCGTTTAACCTACGTGCGCATGCTGTGGATGGCTTTACCATACACCATCGTGTTAACTGTGGTCGGTTTAATTGGCACGTGGTTCATTCTCCCAGACTTAACTCAGTACATGATTAATGAGGGCTGGTTAGTTTCTGGTGACATAGCACACGCTTCTGAGATGGGCTCGGCCTTAAAGGATGCAGCGGGCGCCGCTGCCGGTGCTGCCGCTGGCCACTAAGCTTTAGTAACAGGTCAGCTCATGTCAACTTGCTGAGTGCACGTAGCTAACCTGAGATTATTACCTCTGACAAAGCCGCAGTAATGCGGCTTTGTCGTTTCTGGAGAGCAGAAGCAAAATGCACTAACCTTGAGCAGGAGCGTGGCAGTTGTGAGGTGGCGAGGAGAGTGTCCCCAAAAGCAAATCCCCAAGGAGGTACCTGCCTCCAATCATGGGGCACCATGAGATTAGGTGGTAGCTGCGGCGCTACTCTTAGCTAAGGCGCCGTGAGGTGCTGTTGCTTTACTGCAGAGATTGCGCGCCTAGCTGGCAAAAGCGATCATGTGCCTTACTCCGGAGTGGGCTATAATTTGCGCATACAGCGCTGTGCTGTAATGTACTGTGTTGCCTGAAGCAAAGTACAAAGTACAGCGTAGAGTAGAAAGTTGGTTTGAGCCTAAAGGGTGAAAGGTCAAGCGTCCGGAGGATGCATGCAAGTTTATTTGGTAGGCGGAGCAGTGCGTGATCGCCTGCTGGGGCTCCCCGATGCTGATCGTGATTATGTGGTGGTGGGCTCTACGCCTGAGGAAATGCTCTCCTTAGGCTATCAGCAAGTCGGTCATGACTTCCCTGTGTTTTTGCATCCGCAAACCAAGGAAGAGTACGCGCTCGCCCGTACTGAGCGCAAAAGCGGCCATGGCTATAAGGGCTTTATCTGCGACTTTTCTCCTGACACTACGTTAGAAGAAGACCTGATGCGCCGTGACCTCACCATTAATGCCATTGCGCAGGATGACCACGGTAACCTCATTGACCCTTACCACGGCCTTGATGATCTCAACGACCGCATCTTACGGCACGTCTCGCCTGCCTTTGTCGAAGATCCCTTACGCGTGCTGCGCGTAGCGCGCTTTGCCGCTCGCTTTAACCACTTAGGCTTTAAGGTCGCACCTGAGACTTTAGCGCTAATGAAGCAGATCGCTGCTTCTGGTGAGCTGCGGGCACTGACCCCAGAGCGGGTGTGGACGGAGCTGCAAAAGGCGCTGTGCACGCCAAACCCTGAGATCTTTATTGACCTCCTGCATTATGTGGGGGCCTTAGGTGAGGTCTTACCTGAGATTGAAAAGCTCTCCGGCGTCCCAGGACCAAAGCGCTGGCACCCCGAGATTGATACCCTTGTACACACCCTGATGACGGTGCACCGCCTCTCCCAAGAGAGTGAGAATCCAGTGGCGCGCTTTGCCATGCTCTGCCACGACTTAGGAAAGGGCTTAACGCCACCGAGCAATTGGCCTCATCACAAAGACCACAACGTGCTGGGCTTAAAACCACTTGAGGAGCTGTGCAAGCGCCTGAAGGTGCCAAATGAGTACTACGATTTTGCCAAGATCGTGGTCTTTTACCATTCCTTTATCCACCACCTCTATCGCAGTGGCGCTGAAGGCGTGGTGATGCTGCTCAATCACCTCGATGCGTGGCGCCGTCCGGAGCGGATTAAGCCATGGATCCTGTGCTGTAAGTGTGACTTTTTAGGGCGTAAGGGCTTTGAGTCGCGTCCTTTTCCGCGTGCTGACTATCTCTACGAGATGTTTGTGATTTGCCAGACGGTGTCACCAAAGGAGTTTGTGGCTCAAGGCTTAAAGGGCACGGCCATTCGTGATGCCATCTTTCAGCGGCGTGTAGAGCTGGTGCAGACCTTTATGCAGACGCTGCCGCAAAGCGAGCTTGACGACAGCGCTAACTCTATGCCACCTGCTGATAGTGTCCGTGATTAGAGCTGGGCAAAGGCGGCTGCCACGACTACTGTGGCGGCCTTATCTTCAGGCTGTGCAGCAGGCTGCTTCATGGCGGCGTTGTAGATTGGGGGCAGGACTCAAGTGGCGCGCACTGCTGCGCCACACCAACAGAGGTACCACATTTGAGATCATGGTGTGCCCTGAAGATCTTTTTGCGAGTGTGTGCCCCTATGTTATGGCTTAGAATCGGCCTTTTACGCTGATAGGGCGCATCAAGCGTCGCTACCGCGACTTATCTCTAATGTAGGTTAATGGCAAGTAGCTGCGCACACATGGGGAAAACGCTCTCCTGTTGTCTTTAGGCAGTGGCAGCAGCAGCGGTAGCAGTAGAGGAAGCTGAGAGAGCCAGAGCAAAACAAGACGCGACAAAACAAAAGGCCGCCAACTTATTGCTAAGGGCGGCCGTAGGGATAAGCGTGGAGATAGCACACTGCGCTTCGTTGTGTAGAGAGCGCAGCTTTAGAGCGCTTTTTAGGCTGGGAAGAAGTACAGCAGGGCGCAACCTAATAAGATACGGTACACCACAAACACCGCCATACCAGACTTTGAGATAAAGCGCATAAAGAGGTTGATCACAATGATCGCCGTGACAAAGGAGATCACCGCGCCAATCAGCATTTCCACAGGGTTGGCACCAATGGTCTGATCAGTGAACAGCTTGTAACCCTCGAGCGAGCCCGAAGCAATAATGATAGGGATAGCTAAGAGGAAGCTAAAGCGCGCTGCCGCCTCTGGACGTAAGCCTAAGAACAGACCGGCCGTTAAGGTAATACCAGAGCGCGAGGTGCCTGGGATTAAGGCTAAAGCCTGCGCAAAACCAATGATGACCGCCTGCTGTAAGGTCAGCTGCCGTAAGCTGTCAGCACGCTGGCCCTCGATATTGATAATGGTGCGCCAGTTGATCTTACGGTTGATATACGAAGCGATACCTAAGAGCACACCAAAGCCAATGGTGGTGTAGGCAATGACGTGAATCGAGCGGGCGACCGTGGAGACATAGCCCTCTAATAAGAGACCGGCAAGGCCAGCGGGAATGGTGGCGATAACGATGTACCAGCCTAAGCGGCTTAAAGGAGTTTGCCGTCTTTTAATGACCGACTCAATGGTGTGCGTGGTGATTTGCACGAGGTCGGACATGTAGTAGAAGATGACCGCCAACAGCGTACCGATGTGCACAGCCACATCAAAGGCCAGACCTTGGTCAGGCCATCCTAGAATTTGGCTGGGGAAAATGAGGTGGGCACTGGAGGAAACAGGTAAAAATTCCGTGATTCCTTGCAAGAGGGCAAGAACCACAATATGAGTGATGGTCACAGGAAATCCTTGTGGCGTGCTGGGTGTGACTAATGACAGCGACAGGTGCTATTACCTGCCTCAAAGCGGTCATAAGCTTAGCACAGCGCTGGGGATTTTGGCGTAAAGTTTCGTAGCACCTATGGGCGGCACTGAAGCAAGGCCGCTAAGCTGCAGCGTCTTACTGCTTCTTTGCGGGGCTTGCGTGTTTTCTTTGGGCCTTACCTGTAGGCAAAAAAAGAGGCTTTAGTGCAAAGCAGAGGCACAACACCTTTGCACTAAAGCCTGAGAAAACGCTACAGGTGAGCGCTGCTCTGCCCACGGCGTGGACACGGCAGAGCAACTCTTACCCGTGTCGTGGGTACACCACTCATAATCCCTAAGGTGTAAGCAGCCCTTAAGCTCACAGAGCCTTTAGGCTTACAGCGCCCTTAGGCTTGTGGCGCAGAGTCGGTACCATTCCACTGTGGGGCTGGACGGTTAAAATCAAAGTCTACTTTGCTCACGGTGCGGTTCTCAGGAATGTGTGGCACCATCTGCTCGCACAGCTCCTTAACCGTTAAACCTAAGATTGGGTGCACCAGCTCTGGAGCGATGTCATTTAAAGGAATAGTGACAAATGGGTAGTCTTGGATGTCGTGACGTGGCAACTTGCATGGCTCGGTGCGCACCTCATTGCCATAAATGAGGATGTCGATGTCCAAGCGGTGCTTTAAGCCAAAGTTGGTGCTGTTGTGCAGCATGATCTCAGAACCAGCCTTGTTCTCGATCGTCTTTAAGGTCTTGTACAGCTCCTCTAAGCTCAGCTCCGTCGTGCCACCCACCACTAAGTTGAGGAAATTAGGCTCGGCTTCACGCACGGCACGGGACTCGTACACTGGCGAGACTTTTAAGTCGGCAAACAGTGGCTTTAAGTGCTCCACAGCAAACAGGATCGCGTTATCGCGATTGAGGTTAGAGCCAATACCTAAGTAGACCTGAGTACCCATTAATTAGTCCTCTAAAGTTCTGGTTATTTCCACGCCGACACCCTCGGTATGCAACACCGCTTGGGTTTTCATGAGGCGGAGTTTCACCTTTTGTGGGTGGTATTGCTCCAAGATGAACTGGCAGACATCCTCGGCCAAGGTCTCAAGAAGCAAAGCCTTCTTTTGGCGAACAAAGGCTGTGACTTGCTGGCAAACGTCAGCATAGTTGATGGAAAGGTTGAGGTCACCTGATTGCGCGCATGGCTTAAGCGGCAAATACATGGTGATATCAGCAATTAGGGGTTGCTCGATCTCACGCTCATGTGGGCAGATACCCACAATGGTGTCGATGCGTAAGGAGCGAATTAAGATCTTGTCCATAGCTAAGCAGAAAGTGGCGGCAGTGAGGACAGTGGCCAACGTGGGAAGACGTTAACCTCTAAAGAACCTACTTGACCAGCCTTAAAGCGCAGCATACCGGCTAAGGCGATCATGGCGCCATTGTCGGTGCAGAACTCTTTGCGGGCGAAGAACACCTGACCTTTACGCTTTGCCATCATCTGCTGTAATGACTGGCGAATAGCACTATTAGCGCTGACGCCGCCCGCGACGACTAAGGTGTTCATGTGGGTTTGCTCTAAGGCCTTTTGGCACTTATGGCATAAGCAGTCAGCGACGGCATCCTCAAAGCACTGGGCAATATTGGCCTTATCCTGCTCTAAGTCAGTGCTCTTGTGCACCTCATTGAGCACGGCTGTTTTTAAGCCCGCAAAGGAGAAATTGAGGTTAGGCCGATCGATCATGGGCCGTGGAAAGTGATAGGCGTTGCTATCACCGTGACCGTCGCGGGCTAAGGCCTCAAGCTTGGGGCCGCCAGGGTAAGGCAGTCCTAAGAGCTTCGCGGTTTTATCAAAGGCTTCACCGGCAGCATCGTCTACAGACTCACCTAAGATCTCGTAGCTTCCTGGTGCTGCGACCTTAATGAGCATGGTGTGGCCACCGGAGACGAGCAGGGCGACGAAAGGAAAAGATGGAGGCGTGTCCTCAAGCATGGGCGCTAAGAGGTGGCCTTCCATGTGGTGGACAGGGATTGCTGGGATATCGAGGGCAAAGGCCAGAGCGCGGGCTTCCATGGCACCGACTAAGAGGGCACCGATGAGGCCAGGGCCTGCGGTATAGGCGACGGCATCGAGATCTTGTAAGGTGACGCCTGCATCTTGAGCCACTTTACGGATGAGAGGTACGACGCGCTTGATGTGATCGCGTCCGGCGAGCTCGGGTACCACGCCGCCGTATTCAGCGTGAATAGGAATTTGGGTGTGAAGTGCGTGGGCGAGTAGGCCGCGCTGGTCATCGTAGATGGCAACGCCAGTCTCATCACACGAACTCTCAATTCCTAACACGAGCATAAGATCAGCAATCCTTAAAGAAACTGTGGCAGAGGGGAGAAAGCCGGAAACAGCGTAGGGAGGCTCTCTGTGCAGAAGGTGTTTCGCGGTGGCGATTCTTGTTAGAGGGGAAAGCAGAGCCACTTTGGAAACGCACTAAACGCCTCATAATAGCACTACCTGCGATTTTGTTGCGAAAAGTGCAGGCAATTTTTTAGGGAAAGGCGTCAACACGGGCGTGAGCACGTGTTAGCGCCTGCCTCGCTACTCCTGTATTGGCGCGAGGGTAGGCATGGGGTAGGGCGTCAACACGGGCGTGAGCACGTGTTAGCGCTTGCCCCGACACTACCTTGGGGTAGGTCGTTAGCAGCGGCGCAGTACGCAGTAGCCACCTAAAAGCAGCTCACCGCCACCTCTGTGCCTCGTGGTCATTGGCTGTAAGTTACTCCGAGGAGAGTAGGGAAATGCCGTCAAGACGCCTTGAGATAAGGGCTCCTGTCCTGTAACTACCTTGGAGTAAAGCGTCAGCAGAGGCACAGCAAGCAGTAGCTGCCTTAAAGCAGCTCACCGCCCTCGCTGTGCCCCGTGGTCACCGGCTGTAAGTTATCTCGAAGGGAGAGGGACAGGCCGTCAGGCATGCCGCCTTGAGATAAGAGCGCCTATCCCGTCACTACCTTGGAGTAAAGAGTCAGCAGCAGTGCAGTACGCAGCAGCCACCTTTGAGCGCGCGCACACCTTTCTCCCAGCACCCTATCTGGCTACAGCTTAGTCCCTGATTTTATCTTTGCGCTGTCTTGACGCCACCACTCTTTGCGTCTAAAATAATGCGGTTTTACGATTCGCCAGTTTCTCGATTTTGTTTGATTGCTGGTGTCGGCAGGCTCTAAGCTGCACCTCAAGCACTGGCCTTAGGCGGTGCTCGTTGCTTAGTCTTGCCTCGGTTTTTCTTTTGATATTTCTAAGGAAGGTGGTTTTACACATGCCAGTCATCAGAGTACGTGAGAACGAGCCATTTGATGTTGCTTTAAGACGCTTTAAGCGCTCCTGCGAGAAGGCCGGTATTATCTCCGATGTCCGTTCCCGCGAGTTCTACGAGAAGCCAACTACCGTGCGTAAGCGCGCTAAGGCTTCCGCCATCAAGCGTCACGCTAAGAAGCTGGCTCGCGAGAACGCACGTCGTACTCGTCTGTACTAATTGAGCCTAAATAGCGCGTCTTTTTACAGTACGCCGCTACCGTAAGACTTTGCCTTGTGCAAAGTTCATTACATTAGGCTTCTTTTAGGGCTGAGCTGTGTTAGACAAGCCTCTACCCCGTAGTAGAGGTTGCCTAAATATTACCTAAGGGCAGGTCAAGTGAAGATCCCTCTTCACTTCCCTGCCCTTTGTTATTTGTGCGTAGGCAAAAGCTCTTGTTGCCCCGCCGCAGTTCTGAGAACAAGGTAAAGCCTGCTACTAACCCTACTTTAAGGGCCGCCTCATACCTTTGTTCGCACCTTTCTCTCGGTGCCTGCGCAGGGATAATGGTGTGCTGCCTTGAGGCCTGCCCTACCTCACATTCTTGCTTGTTTCCCGCCTCTTGTTTTCCCGCAACTTGTAGTGCATACGTTTGCACCCTTACAACTAGCCTGCCACTTTTTGCCGCCTCTTACGTCATAGTTGTCCTATTGACGACATCCTTGAATTGACCGCCTTTCTGCCGCATGTAGTGCCGCTATTTCCTACCCCGATGTATGTGAGCTAGTTCACAGATATGTACTTTGGCTGTGTCTAGACTTTTCCCATGCCTATCGCAAAGCCTTGCGTTAAAGATTTTTTCTTCTTTGCCGTTAACGATTGCGTGGTGCATACCGTGCATGCTCTTAGATTGGATGCGTGGCATAAGCATATTTGCAGGGTAAAGCCTGCCACCGCCTGTAGCTGCTGTTAGAGCCTATATCTCCAACATCCTTGCAGCTGTTTGCTCTTTAGAGCGAGAACCACAAAATCACTCTCTGGTATACATGAGATCACTTCTTCGAGGTGATGTGTTGAGCCGTCACAGGGAACACAACCTTAGCTCGGTATGGGCTGATTGCGACCTTAACTCGGTGTCATGACTTTTAGTAGTTAGCGCGCCGCGCTTAGTGCTGAATAGGGCAGGCAATAATGCAAAATAATTTAGATAGTGAACGTCGTGCTCTGACCTTTGACCTGTATGGGGGCCTCTTAAACTTCCAGCTTATTCCGCACTTTGTCGGTCAAGTGGCGCGTGAGCGTAACATTAGTCCAGAGTTGGCTGAGTTCTATTTCAGCCTCTACATGGACCGCATGATGTATTCGCAGGATTTCGTCACGTATCGTGACCTCCTCGCGATGGTCATGAAGTACCTCGATATGGAGCTCAACACCAACATCTTCTCCCCTAATGCCAACGAGCTCTACCTGCTGCACAACGACTTAAAGCCACACCATGATGTGCTGCCGGTGCTGATGTCCTTAAGAGATAAGGGCTACGAGCTCTTCCTCATGGCCAACTCCAATATCCAGCTGGTGCAGAATTACTACGATCGCCTCATGGGTCTGTTCTCGGACAAGACCGTGTTAGTGGCGGACGAAGTGCGTTGCTACATGCCGAAGATCGATTTCTTCCGCTTTGCTTCCACCAAGTTCAAGCTGCGCAGCGCTGATGACCACTTCCATGTGGCTTCGGACTACTTCCGTGACATTGTGCCTGCTTCCAGAATGCAGTGGCTGACAGCTTACATCAACCGCTCCAAGACCGGTGAGATGAAGGGAGCCGAGCCTAGCGTCACGCTCACTAACATGACTGAGCTTGAAGAGGGCATGACCCGCGCTCATCAGCGTATCTTAGAAGAGGAGCGTGCCGCGCAAGAGCGTGAGATGGCGGTGGCTCGTGCCAAGGAAGAGCAAATTGAGGCTGCGGAACGGCGAAAGGCGGCGGTACAAGCTGCGGTGCAACAGCAGCAGATGAATCAAATGCACGCCCAAAAGCAGATGTTCCAAAAGGCGGGTGTGCATGAGGGTAACCAGTACTTTGTGCCACAAAATGAGAAGGATCGTATCCTCTCAGAGAAGATGCGCAACATGAGCCCAACCAAGGCCCGTGCTTTAGCTAAGGCCCGTGAGAGAGCTATTGCTAATGCACGTTTACGTGAGGGCGGTAACGGCGGCTTCTAAGGCTGCGCAGAGCTGCTGCTGCTGTTGCTGCTCATAACGCTTTCATCGCAATTTCTGCTGAAATAAAAGCCCAGTGTCTCTGCCCTTTGCGGGGTAAGCACTGGGTTTTTATTTTGCGCTGTGGCTAGCTGCAGCGCCACCGTCTGTATCTTTCTCCTGTATCTAAAAGAGGAATGAGCAAGGGCGTTTTCCCCTTGTGTGAGCAAAGCTCCTTGCCATTAACCTACCTCAAGATACGTCGCGGTAGCGACGCTCGATGCGCCATATCGGGTTTATGCATCACATGTCTGCCCTCACCGCAAAGGTCGATTTTAAGCCAATAACACAGGGGAAATACTCTAAAGTATCAAGGGGAAAAACGCTCTCGAATGAGCACCAACATGGCATGGGCGCGATCTTAAGATAAGCGCCGTCAGGCGCTGGAGCAGCACTAATGCTACATTTGCGGTAAGGCGCTGCAGCGCCGCCTTAAGCTCGGCTGTGGAGCATGTTAACCACCTTATACCTTAGAGCTGGTATGGTGCGCTGCACCATGTCGGCAGTGGTCAGCTCCGTTACAAGCGCTCGCTATCTGCTTAAGTGCTTAGGTACCGAAGTATCGTAGCTTCCCGCTGTTAACTTGTCACCAGCCAGCGTTGAAGCGTAATTGCCAGCCATTAAGCTGCTCTATCCCATGATGCCGCATGGTGATCTCACAAAATCGGTTATAATCTTTTGGACTCGCAAACGGCATAGCAATCAGCTCTAACAGCAGCAAGTGCCAACAGTAAGCTGTAATACCCCCATGTCACTGCCTTCACGGGCTCTAACACCATGCTGTAATCTGCACGCACTATGGTGATAGCGATGATGTCTATGTTGCTGTCAGGGTAAATGGGGTGTAGATGTAACGTGGTGCTGCTTTTGGGTAGTTAAGGTATCCGCAGCGTGTGCCTGTCAGCAAGCGGGAGTCTGATTTGAGAGACTGTCGGCATTAGGATTTTCGGCGATGTACTTAAAGTTTTTTGGTTTGGATGACTACCCCTTTGATGGCTTGCCTGATCGCCGTTTCTACTACGTTGGTGGCTCTCAGCATCAGTCCCTAACGCTGCTTACTACCGCCTTATCCCGCAGTGGCAGTATTTGCGTCCTCTCTGGCTCTTCAGGTGCCGGTAAGACCACCTTAGTGCGCATGCTGATGCGTTCGTTGCCTCGGCGCATGCGTATCATCTCCATCGATGACCCTCGCCTCGATCCACACATGCTGCTGGCCACCATTCTGCGTGCCTCAGGTGTCGTGGCCACCTCGCTAGAGTCCATTGCCGAGCTGACTCTAAAGCTGCGCCAAATGCTGGAAAAGTCAATCGCCATGGGTATCATCACCACGGTGATCTGCGATGAAGCTCAGGGCTTAAGCGACGCGGTCTTAGAGCAAATCCGTCTCATCTCGAACATCGAGGGTGAGGCGGGCAAGATGATCAACTTCCTCTTAGTTGGTCAGGACGATCTGCTCACGCACATCAACAAGCCTGAGCACGACATGCTCAAAAACCGCATCAAGATCTTTGCGGTTTTACCACGCCTCAAGGAAGAAGAGGTTGGTGCTTACCTCACCTACCGCCTGCAGCAGGTGTCTTGCGTCAAGCCGATTTTTACCAATCGCGCGATTGCGGTCATCACCAAGAAGAGCCAAGGTGTACCACGCCTGATCAATGCCATTGCGGACATGTGCTTGACCTTGGCCTGTGAAAAGAACAAGCAGCAGGTCAACTCCTTAATTGCCAACAAAGCCGCCCATATCGTGCGCTACAACAAGGTTGGCTTTAAGGACTACGTCCTCAACCTGTGCAAGGAGCTATTCTCGGTTTCCTTGTACCAGCGCTTACTGGTAATTGCAGCTGCCGCCGTGTGTGCCGCCGGTGCCTTTGTCGGTGCTCTGTACCTGTTAGAGCGCTACCACCCTCTGCAAACGGTGCAGGAGGCGCTGCTGACTGATGAGCAGGTGCAAAACCGCTATCAGGAGGTGGCCTCTTACCTCTTCTTGGGTAAGAATGCCGAGAGCCGTGAGCTCTACTACTTCAACCGCGCCATTTCGCAGGCGTACTTTAAGAGCGATGCCTTTGCGACCTTAGTTAAGGTCAATGGCTTTGCCGTTGGTGTCTCTGATTCTTCCTCTGGTGCCAGTGCCGGTGGTGAGAGCAGCAATGTTGGTGGCGGTATCACCTTAGTTGACAACGGTGAGGTCGTGATTGGTAACGACCTGTTAGAGCAGGTGGGCTTACAGAGCCTCTATCAGGTGGGCAGCTTTGATGAGGCCATGTCGTTTAACACGCCAGTGCTCATCGGCCTTATCGATGATAACCTCACGCCTTTCTACGCCGTGCTCTACCACATCAACGATGATGTGGCGCAGCTCATCATTGGTCAGTACCTCTTTGCGGTGAAGCTCGATTACGTGCGTGACCGCTATCTGGGCTCTTACACCTTGCTGCACCCTTATGTGGGCAACATTGACGACCTCAAGTCGCCAAAGACCGACGTGCGTAAGGCCATGGAGAACAACATCAGGCCGTACTTAGAGCAGTACCGCCAGCACGCCTTAGAGAGCACCAATCGCGATGCTAATTTGGCCTTGGAGCTCTATGACGAGCAGCAACAGCATCTTGAGGATGTGCGCAATCAGCTGCGTCAACAGCTCCTTGCTACCATGAGCACTGATGGCAAGAGCGAAAAAGCGCTGGCGCGCGAGCTTGAAGAGCGCTTAGGGCCGGTGCTGGAGCACTCCCGTGAGTACCAGACAGCCTTAGCTAAGCTTAAGGAGTGTGAGGATCGCAGCGCCCGCTATGAGGTGCGTGCTGACAACATCCGCAATATCTCCTTAAAGCTTGACGGTGGCTACGAAAAGGCCATGAACCTCTTCTTAGAGGATAGGGGCTACACCGATGTCACCTACCGAGCGATTGCGGAGCTGACCTTATCGTTCTCTGATGGCCCCCGCTTAATCGAGATCACTACTCCTGAGGGCGGTAATGGTGATAACGGTGCTGCTGCTGCTCCGGCTGTGCCTACAGCTTACGTGCAGATGAAGGTACCATCTCTGTGGCAACAGCAGGTGCAGTTGCCAGCACGGCCGCATGTTAGTGCGAATGATGCTGCGCAGCAGGCGCAGGCCTAAAGGAGGGCGCCATGCTTACAGCTGAGGAGAAAAAAGCAGCCCTCTGGGAGCTGTCTTTTAACTGGCTTAAGGCGCTTAAGCTCTTTTTCTTTTGCTTAGCGGCTTTTTCGGTAGGCTTAACGGCTCTGTACTGGACGCTTGATGAGCAGTATGGCCAGCGCCTTGAGGCGGTAAAAGCGCAGCTTTTACGGGATATGGATGCCTTAGAGGAGCACTACTCCTATAAGCCGTTAGCCTCGCTCTATGAGGGCGTAGTGGCCTTTGGGGGGAAGGCTGACTTTGATGCCACTAAGGCGGTGGTGATTCCAAGTACCGAGCGCCTGAATAAAGAGCAATTAGTGGCAGTAAAGGGCCAGAGACGTGAGGTGGCACCGAGCGTCTATGAGGTGCGCTTTATTGCGGCTGCTGATAGCGCGGCTCAGACCGAGACTTTGGACGAGTAAGAAGTCACGGCTGCGGCTAAAGAGTAGCAAGCAACAGAGCAGCGTACTGCTCACAGCGTAGAGACCATCCCTTGCGTCTTAGGGGACGCAAGTACTCTACGCTGTACCCAAGAGACGGGATGATAAGCTAAGCCAGTAGACGGAGCTGGCGGTGATAGGCTCAGACGGGAGTAGGGGCTAAAGCTAAAGAAGCGTGGCTGTTGCGTCTTTGCGGTTCAATGGTGCAGCCGTACAGATAGGGATAGCGCGTGATAGAGCTTGGTGGGCTGTAGTAGGAGGTAGGTAGTAGCGATCAGAGCGCGCTGCGCCTTTTCTCCACTAAATTATCTTTTAGCGCTGTGCTGAGGCTATCTTTGCATGTGAGAGCATGGTGACGCGTGATTGAGCTTGTGTGTTTACGCAGATGGGCACAGGGAAGCGTGAACAGAGCCTGCCCCAATGATACCAGCTCTGGTAGCAAAAGAGCTTAAATAGCACGTTTGCTGGGGACAGTGGTGGAGATCGTAGGAACAGAGCAAGCCCACGGAGAATGCTGTGCTGCTTAGATTAAACGCCGTGGTCGTAGCTGTGGATGCTTGCCTGTGGAAAACAGTGTGGAGTGGCCTTTTACTGCCATAAAAGCGCAGAGAAATGCCTAAACAGCATCTCAAGAGCAGGGTGTAACCACAAAGAGCGCGGCAGAAGTCTACACAGGGGTAAAAGTGCTCATAATTGACCTTGTTAAATGGCTTTGAGCAAAAATGCCTTATACCCACAGGTGTTGCTGCTTTTTCTGCTCTGTCATTTAACACGCATTATGGTTTTGGTGGATAGGCGTATGTTGTTACCACGCTGGCTTTTGCGCATCAGGAGCATGCTGCCGCTCCCGATCCTGCTGCTAATGATTCTCTTGGGGAGTCTTAAATCAGACTCTGTGTGGGCCGTGTCTGCAGCTTAATCGCGAGTAATAGGGCTTGTGAACAGAGCGCAGCTCTTAAAGTGGGGGCCTCACTTCAAGGTAAATGACGCAGGACGGCGCTATCTTGAGGTAACACTTGCTAAGGCCAATGGTGCCGCTTCTTTGGAGCAAGATAAAGGCTCTTGATCGCGTTCTCGGGCTCTTTGCTTAGCCCCAGTAGAGTCACCGTAAATCTTTGTCTGCTGCCTTCGCAAACGCGGTCAATGCTGTAGAGAAGGTGGCTGTGGCGATAGGAAAAGAGAAAAGTGAGGGGCGGGCGCTGGAATGGTGAGGGATGGTGGGGTAAGAACGTAGCTGGGAGTGAGTCGCCGTAAGAGGCAGGGCGTTAAGCGGCCTCAAGTAAAGGCCGCTCTTAGAGCCATGGCGCTTAGCTTAGTAGCGCTCGCGCTTTTGCTTGCGCGTTGGGCGGGGAATAAACACAAAGATCACACCAGCAATGGCACCGCAAAACGCGATAATCGCACCCTGCATCCACCAGCGCATTTGCATGTCGAGATCCTTGGTCTCTAAGCGCTCAGAAGCATCACGATAGAGCGTATCCAGCTCCTCAATCGTAGCATCACGCTGCGTTAAGGTGCTCTTCAGCTCAGTGTTTTCTTGCGTCATGGTGCTCAGCTGGGCCTCGACTTCCTTTAAGCGGGCTGCCAGCTCGTTATCGTAGTTGTCTAAGCGGTACTGCAGATCGTTGATCGTGCCTTTCAGTTGCTCGACTAAGGGTGCACCACAGATGTCAGGTTGAATGGTGTCCAGAGGCATCCAAAAGGTCTTACCCTCGCTGTCTGCTAACTGGGCATAACGGCCATTGTCAGAGTAGCGGCGAAAGGTCAATTGCTCACCAATTTCGCGTTTACCGGTGACGCGATAGCCCTCACCTGGTCCCGAGCGAGTCCAGACGGTGTTCTTATCGGAGACGTAGACGGGGCCACCCACGTAGTAGCCATTGCGGTCTGGTTGTGGAGCTGGTTGGGCTTCAGGTGCGGCCTCGGCAGGGGCAGTAGTGGTCGCGGTAGCTGGAGCTGGCGCTGGATTTTCCTCGCTTGCCTGCACTGTGCTGCTGCCTAAAAGCAGACTAAAGAGCGTAGCCAGCACACACAAAAACCCTAGGTTATGAAGTGAGTTCTGTTTCTGCATAAAAACTTCGTTGCGTGAAGCGCGCACCATGTGCTGCTATCCATGGGATGGATAAGCGCTTAAGTTGAGCCAAAGGAGGTGGCCACGGGAGTAGAGGCAAAGGGCGCGGCAAGAGAAAAGCTTGAGAAAGCAAAAAGAGTGTGGAGGTACAGCGTTGTAAGTTGCTGCTGCCGCCAGCACGGGGGTTCTTTGGAGAAGAAACCGGCGCTAATGATACCACACCGCCATATGTAGCGAGGTTTTGCCGTGCAGGCAGGGCTGGGGTGCTATGGCTTTTAGTTTGAGGTTTCAAGCGTAAAGGCAGATAGTGGTGCGTTTTGGGGCTGCGGGGCGTAGTGAGGCTAGATGGCTCATAGCTTAGCTTCAGGAACTCTCGGCACCACCACCACCACCACCACCACCACTACGTTCCCCAATCTCAAGGGCAGACGCTTTACTCAAAGCAAGATCAAAGGGCCGATCCACTCTCAAAGTATGATCTGGACATGGTCATTACCACCATAACCGCCATTACCACCACGTCGCCTCAAGCTCAAGTGCAGCCGCCTTACTCTAAGTGAGGCCAAAGGGCCCTATCCACTCTCAGAGTATGCTCTGACCATGGCCATTACCACCTTAACCGCCAGCACCACCATGTCACCTCAATCCCAAAGGCTACCGCCTGTACTTTGAGTATTGCCAATATCCATTAGCAGTTATCCTCCGTCTGCCCCGCATCAAGACAAAAGCACCACCAGTAGCGCACAGCACTGGTGCATCTCAGCCCATCCCCTCACCATCATGGTCTAGCAACGTGCATCATCTCCCGCTTCACAACAGCAATGCGTGGCAAGCCCCCAGCTATTGGTTACAATGAGTGCTGACTACCCAAAGCGGCAGTCCTAATTTTGGGCAACCCCCCAAGAAAACGGTGCACCCAGATAAGTAGAGGAGGGCGGAAGCATGCAGGTGATGCCTGATTACCCTTACGCGATTTTCCCTGACCCAGACCATTTGCCTCAGCTCCCAGACGAGCTCCTGCAAGACGGGCAAAACTTTTACAATCGCCTGCAACAACGCGCATCCCCAGAGGATATGGCCATCTTTGATAGCCGCCCTGAGCTCATGTATATCCTCTCCATGTCCGACTTTGTAGCTAAGGCGCTCATCCAATACCCGCATGAGTGTGCTCAGTTAATCGCGGACGGCGCCCTCGATAACCCTTACTACTCTCTGGACATCACCGACGAGGTTAACGCCCGTCTGGTACCAAACATCAATGACATCGAGCTCAAAAAGCGCATGCGTATCCTTCGCCGTGTCCACATGGTGCCGATCGCATGGCGTGATCTCACCGGCCGAGCCGACATCGAAGAGATCTTTGTTTCGCTGTCTAACTTAGCTGAGAGCATCGTAGTGCGTACCGTGGATATTGTGCGTGCCAACATGCTCAACGTCTTTGGCCAAGCCTACGATAAGAACGGCGCCGTCATGCCAATGCTGATCTTAGGCATGGGCAAACTCGGCGGTGGTGAGCTCAACTTCTCCTCAGACATCGATCTTATCTGCTGCTACCCTTATGACGGTATGACCAGCGCTGGCAGCCGCTCTATCTCCCATCAGGAGTACTTTACTAAGGTCGTGCAGCGCCTTGCTAACCTGCTCTCCGATACCACGGTCGATTCCTTCTGTTACCGCATAGATTTACGTCTGCGTCCTTTTGGTGATGCGGGCCCACTGGTGTCGTCCTTTGACGCCTTATCGGTGTACTACGAGACCCAAGGTCGCACATGGGAGCGCTATGCCTTAGTTAAGGCTCGCCTCTTAGGCAGTCACCATGAGTGGAGCCACTACGGTGATGAGCTCATTGAGCTCTTACGTCCTTTTGTCTACCGCCGTTACCTCGATTACGGCGCTATTGAGTCGCTGCGTAAGCTCAAGCGCATGATTGAATCCGAGGTGCGTCGCCGTAACCTCATTGATAACTTTAAACTGGGCTCTGGCGGTATCCGCGAGATTGAGTTCATTGCGCAGGTCTTTGAGTTAATGCGCGGTGGTCGTATGCAGGAAATGGTGGAGCGTAGCCTGCGTAAGACCCTGCGTAATATCAGCAAGCTGCAACTGCTGCCTGACGATGTCTGCGTCCTCTTAGATGAGTGCTATATCTACCTGCGCCGCTTAGAGAACATCACGCAGATGCTCGCGGACAAGCAGACGCAAACGCTGCCTACCACCGAAAAAGACCGCCTGCGTGTGGCCATTGGTATGAACAAGAGCTCCTTTGCCGAACTGCAAGAGGAACTGGAGCAGGTTCGTACCAAGGTGCACCAAGAGTTCGTGGCAGTGATGCGTGATGATGACAGCGAAGAGCACGAGCTGGCCACAGAGAATGTGGAGCTGTGGGAGTCTACCTTAGGGGTAGACGAGCTGGCCTCGGTCTTAGAGCCCTTGCTGCTAGCTGCGCAGAGCCCAGAGACGGCGGCGCAGAAAAAAGAGGCCGTGCAATTGGCTGTGGCCTCCGGCGTCGCGGCTACCAGCAAAACGCCTCTGGGCGGTGGTGCCAATACGGCAGCAGCGGCTGCAGCAGCCGCTGAGGCGAGTGCTGCAGCGTCAGCTGCGGCTGCGGTAACGGAGCAGTTGCCTCCACAGGATATCCCTGAGGCGATTCGCAAGGAAGCCTTATCACTGGCGCAGTCTATTCATGAGCTACGTCATGCCTTAGGGCGTATGCCTGTGGGCCCTATTGGCCGTGACACGCTGGTGCGTCTCATGCCCAAGCTGATTCGTGACGTGATGCGCTATCCTAATGCCACCTCCCTCTTTAAGAAAGTGGCGCTGCTTCTTGAGAAGATTGCGCTGCGTACTACGTACTTACAGCTGCTTCTTGAGAACGCTGGTACCCGTGAAAAGCTCTTAGCGCTGCTCAATGGCAACAACTTCGCTGGTGCTCTGATCTCGGCTCACCCCATCTTGCTCGACGAGCTGATTGCCCCGCGCTACTTTAAAGCGCCACCACGTCCTGAGGAGTATCTGGCGTGGCTTAATGAGCGCCTGTTGCGTATCGATCCTGACGATCTTGAGGAGCAGATGGAAGAGCTGCGCCTCTTTAAGAAGATCATGGTGCTGCGTATTGCCATGTCCGATCAGAGCCAGAGCTTACCGCTCATGAAGATCTCTGACTCCTTGACGTGGCTGGCAGAGGCCATTATCCGCGAACTGGCGATGCTGGCGTGGAAGCAAACGGTCAATAAGTACGGCACGCCTACTGACCGCGATATCAACAACCCAGGCTTTGCGGTGATTGGCTATGGCAAGTTAGGTGGCATTGAGCTGGGCTATAAGTCCGACCTCGATATGGTCTTTATCCGTGAGGTCTCTGACGAGATGACCACCGGTGTCAGCGGTAGTGATGGCACCGTCACTAACAGCGTACCTGCGGCCATGTTCTATCAGCGCTTTGTCCAGCGCTTTATGCACCTGTGCACGACGCGGATGAGCGGTGGTGTGCTCTACGACCTCGACATGCGCTTACGTCCAGATGGCGATTCTGGTGTGCTCATGACTGACTTAGAGGCCTACGAGAACTACCAAAAGAACAGAGCATGGACATGGGAGCACCAAGCTCTGGTTCGAGCTCGTGCGGTGGCGGGATCACCTGAGGTGATTGCGGGCTTTAATAAGATCCGTGATGAGGTCTTACGCACCCCACGTGATGAGAAGCAGCTCATCGATGACGTCTATGCCATGCGGATGAAGATGCGCAATTACTTAGACCGCAGCTCGGACAAGCTCTTTGACCTTAAGCAAGGTAAGGGCGGCATGGTCGACATCGAGTTTATTGCGCAGTACCTGCTCTTACGTGAGGCGCCACGTCAGCCTGATATGGTGCTGTGGTCTGATAATGTGCGTATCTTTGATGAGTGTGCGCGTTTGGGGATCTTAAGTGAGGAGACGACGGCTACCCTCAAAAACGCCTATCTGGCAATTCGTGAGTGCTACCACCGCATTAGCTTAGCGGACTTACCACGTATTGTGGCGATGGAGGATAGACCAAAGGCGTGTGATGATGTCGCTGTGATCTTTGCGGAGATCTTTAAGGAGGCGGCAGAGCGCTTTGTGCCACCGCAGTACAGCAAGCAGAACTCACTGCCGTCGGTGACGCTGTAAGGTTAGGTAGGGTAGGGTAAGGTAGGTTAAGGAAAAGGCCGGAGGAGAGCCATCACTCTGCGTAGTGGTGTGGTGGCTGCCTGCGGCTTTTCTTTGAGATGCGGCGCCGTGTGCCGCGTGCACCTTTGGGGCCTTGGGGTAAGGTGGGGACTTGAATGCTGTGTACGTGCAGACAGCAGGGGCGGGCGCTGTTAAGGGGAATCCCTTCAAGCTTCTGCTGTTAGAAGAACTGAGCGACCAAGGTTCTTTATGCCTATGTGGACGGCAAAAGCGTTGCGACAAAGGTTCCGCGCAAGATCACTCTGCGAGCTATCCGTATCCTTGATCCAAGGAAAGGCCCAACTTGGGTACTGACTAACTTGCCTGAAGCAGTACCAGCTGAGGTCGTATTGAGAGTGTGGAGCAAATCCGTAAAACTTGCGCGCAGCCTTGGGGTGAGAAGATACTTGCAGCTGTGGGGAAAGCAGGGACTATCATGCCCTAACTTTACAGCGGCGCACTAACTATCGGAGACACAGAGCGGCTTCTTGCCGGTGATCGGGTGAAGTCTCCATGTGCTTACGCACATGGCTTCCTCCCGTTTTAATAGGGAGGGTCCTGAACAAGAATACAATCCTACCTCAGCACCGTTCCAAACA
>CASEBB010000016.1 GCA_949286015.1 uncultured Succinivibrionaceae bacterium
TCTGCTCTTATTCCTCAGTTTGAACCTGAGCTGATCACAGTAGGATGGCACCTAAAAGCCAACAACTACCTCTTCACTGCAAATTGTCGGTGTGCATGTTGCTGTGACCATCATGGCGGAAGTTGCTTCCATTCCTCCAAACGCTGCGCAAAGCTCATTTTAGGGCCGTGTAGAGTACGCCATAAGAAATACCCTGCTGAGAGTGGCTGGGGTTAGCTGTACGTGGCAGGTAAGAGCGTAGAGCGTAGCTGCTCTTGCCTACGACCTGTAGCTTCTTGTCTGCTACTGCTTTTGGTTAGGCCTGCTGCTTTGGCTTTTGTTTTGGCTATTGCTGTTGCTGTTGCTGTTGCGCTTCCGCTTGCAGCTCCGCTTTAGCCTTTTCTACGTGCGTCTGTAAAGGCTCCTTTGGTGGCTCCTTTAAGATCGCAATCAGCACCAGTGCCAGAAACATCGTAATAGCCGAGGTGTAAATCAGCGACTGTTGCAGACCGATTAAGTCACCTAAAAAGCCTGTCACCACCGACTCGACGTAGCCCGCACCAAAGGTAAAGCCCAGCATCATCGAGGCGGCAAAAGCCGCATTATGTGGCATTAAGCGCTGTGCCCAGACAATGGCATTAGGCGTCGAGCCATACACACCCGCACCGCTGATAAAGACGCTGATCAGCGAGATTGCCGACATGTCGCAGCGCATGGTAAAGATCACCGTAGCAATGAGGGCAATGGTAAACGAGCCCAGCGTGACCTTCTTCGGGCCAAAGCGATCCGTTAAGGCACCACCTACTAAGCCACCGACCACCGCACCAATCAGCATGATCACAAGGCAGGTTGCTCCTTCCATAGGCGAAAAGCCCTTGGCACTAAAGAGCAGCGGAATAAACACCACCAGCGAGCAGTACGTCCACGAGCGCAGGGCAATAGCGCTATTGAGCACAATAAACTGCTTCGAGGCAATGAGCTTTAAGATGTTCTCCTCTTCAGCTGCAGGCGCTGCTGCTGCTTGGGGATTGAGCTTGCGGGCTTTAGCGGCGGCTTGACGGGCTAAAAGCTCAGGATTGGCCGCCTGTAAGTGGCGAATGTAAATGAGCACCGTGGTGATAATGGCAGGTAAGGCCATTACAATTAAGGAGCTCTCGGAGAACTGCTCCACAAAGGCCGCCACAATCACCGGCGCAATAGCAAAGCCTAAGTTGCCGCCAGCAATGTAAATACTGGTCGCAAAGCCCTTGCTCTTCAGCGGTAGGACGCGGGTGAGAATGCTGGCACTTACAGGGTGGAATCCTGAGGAGCTGATGCCGCACAAGAGCACGATGCACAGCAGAATAAAGAGGTTCGGACTTAGGGTAATGGCAGAGGCAAAGATACCACCGGTGAGCACCGACAGCGGCATGAGGTAATTGAGATTGCGCTTGTCCGCGACAATACCAATTGGTGGCTGCACAAAGTTCATGGCCACCGAGAACACCATGTAGATAGCCGCGCTTTGTGAGTAGGAGATATCGTAGCGGGTGGCAATCAGCGGTAACAACACCGGCAAAAAGGCGGTGTAGTAGTCACTCATAAAGTGCGCTAAGGCCATGACGCCGACGTTAAACCAAGAGCGCACAGGGCCTTTGGCAGAGGACACCGTGCCGTTATTTGTCGTCATTTCGCTCATAAAGACCGAAACCCTAATGAATGATTGATTGAAGTCGTAGCAAATAAAGTAAACAGGCCGCAACGCAGTCTCTGCTTCCTGCGCGGCGGCCTGTAGCTAAAGTAGCTAAAAAGGAGGGGAGCAAAGCCTCATACTGCGCCTTGCTCCAGCATGCACTAGTGGGAGATTCGAGCCGCAATTTTAGCTAAAAGGCCACTCTCACTTGTGGTAAAAGGGCTTGTGTCTGGGGTTCTACTGACCCCAGTAAACTAAGCGGCTGCTTAGTTGCTGTGCTTAGCGGCTTAGCAACTTACAACTGAGGTGCTGCTCTAAGGTGATCTTACGCTTAATGCGGGGAATGCGCACACGTGGTAGCACCTTTTCTTACTGCTTTTGTGGCAGCGTTAGCGCAAGCAGCTTGCAGCGTGCTGAAGCGTTATTGAGGCTCTTTTTGGTAGTCCTCAAGAGCCGTGGCGTAGATCGACGCGATCTCTTCCTTCGACACGTGGTACTTCTTACCGCAGCTATTGCAGTTCATATCAAAGCCATCCGGCTCCTCAGAGAGCTCCTTTAAGTCCTTTAGAGGTAAGCCGCGTACCGCGTTTAAGATGCGCTCGTGCGAGCAAATGCACTTAAAGCGCACCTTCTCTGGCGCAAAGACACGTACCTTGTCATTCCAGAATAGACGGCGCAGGCTCTCATTGAGGCTTAAGGTGTAGAGCTCATCTGGCGTTAAGGACGCAGCCAGCGTCGAGAGGTGAATAAGCGAGTCGAGGTTCTGATCCACCTCAGGAATGATTTGCAGCAGGATACCGCCACACTCTTGCGTGGCCACGTCGGCATTTAAGAGAATGGAGGTTGGCAGCTGCTCGGAATCTCTAAAGTAGAGCTCAAGGCACTCGGCGAGGTTGTCTTGCTCCAGCGGCACAATGCCCTGATAGCGGTTACCACCCTCAGGAAAGGCCGAGATCACTAAGATGCTGTCATCACCGACCAGATCAAGGAAGGTGATAGGGTCATCAGGATTGGCGCGGTGGCGGTAGGTGTGCCCACCGATACCGATAAAGGCGCCCTGTGGTGTAGCCTTTGGCTCCCACGAAACATTGCCGTAGAAGTTTAAGTACTTATCAATGTTGATAAAGGCAAAGTTGATCGCATCGGCGCCCTTACCACCCTGAATTTGTACCGTGACCGTGCCGTCGGTCTTTAAGGTAGCAGCCATGAGCACTGCCGCTGCAGCCAGTTCCAGCATTAACTGCTTAATGCAGTCTGGGTACTGCTCCATGTTGGCAAGCAGCGTGGCCACAGACTCGTGTAAGTGCGCAATCTCACCGCGCACGCCGTGCTCTTCAAATAAAAAGCGGACGACGCTGTCTGGCTGGGTATCAACCGGCGTATCGAGTTCTCTCTCGTCGACCACCATGCCAAGCGTGTTGTCATTTTGTGGGGCCGAGGATGGATTTTGTTGTTCGCTCATGCTGGGATCTTCCTTACATTTGGAAGTGCTTTAGAGATTCGAGCTCGCGGCGCTCTTTCTTGTTCGGTTTGCTGTCAGGGCGTGGTGCCTGCAGGGCATTGAGTTTATTGAGGCGGGCCTCTTCCTCACGACGGGAGATACTCTCTGGGGTTTCCTCGTAGAGGGTGGCAGCAACGCTGGCAGGGCCGCGCACATCACTAATGGCTTTGACAATGACCTCTTTGCGGGCAAAGCCCTGTAAGAGGCGGATCTTGGCGCCGACCTCAACAGCTCGTGACGGCTTAGCGCGGACGCCGTTGTATTCGACCTTACCGCCTTCAATCATTTGCCGTGCAAGTGAGCGCGTCTTATAAAAGCGCGCTGCCCAGAGCCATTTGTCGATGCGCACCGCAGCGCTGGCGGCATCTTGATTGTCTTGTGGGCTTTTGCCCTTGGTGTTATTGGCCATGAGTCGTCAGGAAAAAGTGAGGGGAGCTTAAGCTTGGGCTCAAGCTAAAGTGCGCCACCGCTGACATTAGCGGCGCGCTAAGGCTTAAGTGAGGTATGTTGCAGGTGGCTGTTGTCTTCAGGTGACTTTTGCTGAGACCGCGTCAAAGCGGTGTTTAGCCTGTAGGCTCGTACTTGCGCTTAAGCGTTGCCCTGTGCGCGCACAGGAGAGAGTAAGCGCTTGCGACTAAGCGGCGCAATTATAGCAATTTTGCGCCTGTAACCCCCATATTTATGGGGAGGAACAGTCATGTGCACTACGGTGGTCGTTACCCTCTGCAGCTAAGGCTCTGGCTTCAAGGTGGGTCACACCACACGCCAGTCTAAGGGAGCTCATGCGTGAAAGGGCGTTTCCCCTATGTGTGAGCAAAGCTTCTTGCCAGTAACCATCCTACCTTAGAGATACGTCGCGGTAGCAACGTTTGCTGATGTTTATCGGCGTTATTGCCCTGCGGAGACAATAACTCTGAGCCCAGCGCTTCATCCTGATGCGGTGTGCTTGTTTGCTTGCTTGCTTGCAAGCTCATAGCACCTATAAATGAACAAGGTGTAAAAAGCTCTCGCTTTTCTTGCTCTCCCTGCGCTTCCTACTTCCCCCACTGCTCTTAAAGCAAAACACATCTTTCTGGCGTAAGATGTTGCTGCTTTGGTCGCTACTTGGGGCCGCACAGCACTGCACTGCATTGCACGGCTCTGCACTTCACTACACCTGTTTCTCCATTCCCCGCTCTCTTACCACTCCCACACTGCGACTACCAACCGACCTAAACTCATGAGGCGCCGTGCCCACACCTTACATGCGCGCCTTTGGCTCTGGCTTTCTCAAGGACGATTCTTAATGGATTTGCACGCTCTTCTTGCTCAGAAACAATTACCTGCGATCGCTAATCGCCACGTGCATCAAGCCTCTCGTATCTTCCGCGTCGAAAGCATGGATCTCACCTTCGCTAACGGCCAGCAAGCCACCTACGAGCGCATCATCGGCGGTCGCGGCGCCGTTATGGCCGTGCCCTTTGACGGCCAGCACTTCTACCTCAGCATCGAGTACTGCGGCGGCATCATCGCTTACAGCTTAGGCCTCGTCAAAGGCAAAATCGACCAAGGTGAAACCCCTGAGCAGGCCGTAGTCCGCGAGCTTGAGGAAGAAATTGGCTTTGGCTGCCGTAAGGTCACACCTCTTAAGCACGAGATGACCGTCGCTCCAGGGATGCTCGAGCTGCGCATGTTCCCTTTCCTCTGTGAAGAGCTCTACCCTTGCCAAAGAGAGGGTGACGAGCCGGAGCCTATCGATGTCGTCAAGCTCACCCCAGACGAGCTTAAAGAGCAACTCTTTGCTCCAGACAGCGTGTTAGTCGAGGGTCGTACTATCGCTGCCTTAACGCTGGCTTTACACCATATTGGGGCTCTGCACTAAGAAGCACCAAAATGATGCGTAAAACGGAGAAACAAGCCCGTAAGTAGCGCTATGGCCGCTGTTATGTCGTTATTTATGCACTGTATTGGTGCGTATGTTTGGGCTTGCCTTTTTAGTCGGATAATGAGCATCCAGCTTAACCGACTTTTGTGAGCTGGCAAAGATTTAAGTCCCGTCTTTGTGGTGGTATGAGGCGTGAAGGTGTGCAGGGTACGCACGTAGACGCCGTTTCTCAAGTACTGCGCTCCTTGGGACTTACTGGTTTTTTTAGGCGCGTAGGCAGAAAAGAAAGATTGCGCTTTTCTGGCTATGCGCTTTTTTCTTTACTTCAAAACGACCGCGCTGGCTGCAGCGTACTGTGATGATGGCCTGCTTTTGAAAGTTAACAGCTTGCCCCTAAGACTAAAACTAAAGACAAGCTCGCCTTAAGGCCCGCTCCTCACCGTAAAGTAATATCGCGCGGTTTGCTGTAATCAAAAAGGAAGACGCCATGCAGCATCTTTTAACCGGCTTTGAGCTCGATCAAGACGGCTACCTGCAGTTAATCGGTTTAGCCCAAAGCATGAAGGCAGACCCAAAGTCTTATCGTACTTGTCTTGAGGGGATGAGTGCTGCCTTAATGTTCGAGAAGCCATCGCTGCGCACTCGTACCACTTTTGAGCTGGCCATGTACAACTTAGGTGGCCACGGCGTCTACTTAGACTTAGGCAAGGGCGATTTAGGCGTGCGCGAGACTGTGCCTGACTATGCCCGCAATCTCTCCCGTTGGGTGGACTGCTTAGTCGGCCGCGTCTTTAAGCAAACTACCTTAGAAGAGTTAGCAGCCACCGGCTCTGTCCCTGTGGTCAATGCCTTATCTGACCTCTATCACCCAGCTCAGGTGATGGCCGATTTCATGACCATCAAGGAGCACTTAGGCAAGACCGCTGGCGTCAAGCTCGCCTACTTAGGTGATGGTAACAACGTCGCTAACTCCTTACTGGTCGCCGGTGCCCACTTAGGCGCTACCGTCACCTGCTTCTGCCCATTAAACTGCGGCCCTGAGGTGCAGGTCTTCAATCGCGCCCAAGAGGTTGGTCGTAAGTATGGGGCTAACTTAAGTGTGACGGACGACTTATCCGCGCTTAAGGATTACGACGTCCTCTACACCGATACTTGGGTGTCCATGGGTGATGACACTCCGCTTGAGGCCGTGAAGAAAGTCTTCATGCCTTACCAGATTAATGAGCAACTGGTCGAGAGCTCCGGTGCACAAATCGTGTTGCACTGCCTGCCAGCACACCGTGGCTATGAGATCACTGATGCGGTGATGGACGGCCCTAAGTCTGTGGTCTTTGATGAGGCCGAGAACCGCTTACACATTCACATGGCGCTGTTAGCCACTCTGCTCAACCCAAACTTCAAAGCCTAATTTGAGGGTATTGTGATGCAAAACAACGAGAAGAAGCAGTACAAGAAAGTCCTCTTAGCCTACTCTGGTGGTCTCGATACCTCCACCATCGTGCCTTGGTTAAAAGAGAACTATGGCTGCGAAGTTATCTGCTTTGTCGCTGACGTCGGCCAAGAGCGTGAAGACTTAGACGGCATCGAGGAGAAGGCCAAGAACTCCGGTGCTACTAAGTGCATCATTCAGGACTTACGCGAAGAGTTCGTGCGCGACTACGTCTTTGAGACCTACAAGACTGGCGCTCTGTACGAGGAGTCCTACTTATTAGGTACCGCTATTGCCCGTCCAGTGATCGCTAAGGCCATGGTTGATGTGGCTTTAGCTGAGGGCTGCGACGCTGTGGCTCACGGCGCTACCGGTAAGGGCAACGATCAGGTGCGCTTTGAGAGCGCTGTTGCTGCCTTAGCCCCTCACTTAGGTGTGATCGTGCCATGGCGTGAGTGGGATTTACGTTCCCGCGAAGACTGCTTAGCCTACTTAGAGGCGCGTCACATCCCTTGCAAGGCTACCTTAAAGAAGATCTACAGCCGCGACGCCAATGCGCTGCACATCTCCACTGAGGGTGGTGAGTTAGAGCACACTTGGAACCCAGCTTCTGAGAACGTCTGGGTGTGGACTACCGACCCACAAAAGGCTCCAGATACCCCAGAGACCTTTGAGCTGACCATCGAGAACGGCATTGTCACCGAGATCGACGGCAAGAAGTTAACCCCATTTGGCATCTTAGATGAGTTAAACACTCGTGGTGCACGTAATGGTGTGGGCCGTATCGACATCACCGAGAACCGCTTAGTCGGTATGAAGTCCCGTGGCTGCTATGAGACCCCAGGCGGCACCATCATCCACAAGGCTTTACGTGCTGTGGAGCAGCTGGTTTTAGATAAGACCACCCGCATCTTCCGTGACCACTTAGCCATTGAGTTTGCTCAGCTGGTGTACGATGGCCGCTGGTTCACCCGCTTACGCGAGGTCTTACAGGCCGCTGCTGATGAGCTGGCTAAGGACGTCAATGGTAAGGTGGTAGTGCGCTTATACAAGGGCAACTGCGACATCATCCAAAAGGACAGCCCTAACAGCCTCTTCAACTTCGACTTTGTGACCTTCGGCGCTGACGAGGTCTACAACCAAGCCGACGGTAAGGGCTTCATCCAGCTGTACTCCTTACCAGCTCGTATCCGTGCTTTAAACGCTGAGTACAGAAAGCAGCAGGCTAAGAAGTAGGAGCCCGCGCTTACGCTCTCAGCATTCTCTACGCTGTTTCCCCATGCCCACGCGGTTGGGTACAGCGTAGAGTAAAGACCTCACTTCCAAAAGTTTCCTAGCGTTGTACCGGCTAGCATGCACCGTTGCAGGTATAGGTAGTAAAGCACCTCTCCTCGGGGCATCTTGCTGCGTGCGTAGTGGTGCTTTGGTGAAGGCCACCTAGCAGTCTACATGCTTTCTTAAGCTGTGTTGCAGCTCTGCGGTGGCGTAGTTTGTAGCCTGTCACTTATAGGTATAGGCGATGTAGAGTAGAGCGCAGCTTTGCTCTCTTACAGGCTACTGGTCTTTTTCCTTTGTTATTCGTAATGTTTGGTGCCCGAGCGTTTTTCCCTCGGGCTTTTTTGTTTATGGCGGTAAGCACGCCAGAGGCGCTCTGCCACTGCCGCTGATGCTGCTATAGCAGCTAATGCCGCTGAAGATACCGCTGCAGTTACCGCATGGAGTCAGGGCTGTAACTTTTTTCCCTGTGCCCCTACGCTTGCGGTTAAAATAGCGGATTTAGCTTTTTTCATTAACCAGTTTTTCAAGGGCTCTCACCAAACGCACTGCGCTCGTTGCTGCCGTATCTTTCGTCGCTGCCGCTACTTCCTGAGCCGCCGCTACTTCCGTAGCACCCAGCTGTGCCCGCAGCTGCAGCTTCAGCGCCGGTGTACTTGAGAGCACACTTTCTCTTTTCTCTGAAGGAAAGCACCATGGCTTTATGGGGTGGTAGATTTACCCAAGACTCTGATGTGCGCTTCAAGCACTTCAATGATTCGCTGCGCTTTGACTATCGCTTATTCCACGAAGATGTCGAAGGCTCCCGTGCTTGGGCCCAGGCCTTAGCCAAGGTTCAGGTGCTCTCCGAGACCGAGTGTGCCGATCTCATCCGCGCTTTAAACGAATTAGAGCAGGAAATGAGCGGCCGTGAGCATGAAATCGCTGTCGCCGGTGATGAGGATATCCACTCTTACGTGGAGCGCCGCCTCATTGAAAAGGTTGGTGCCTTAGGTAAGAAGCTGCACACCGGCCGCTCCCGTAACGATCAGGTCGCGCTTGACTTAAAGCTCTTCTGCCGTGGCGCTGCCGACGACCTCTTAAAGGCCATCCGTGCCCTGCAACGCGAGCTCTTAAAGGTAGCCGACCTCTATCAGGGCGTGATCTTCCCTGGCTACACCCACCTGCAACGTGCACAGCCTGTTACTTTCTCGCACTTCTGCTTAGCCTACCTGCAGATGTTAGATCGCGATTTTGCGCGCTTAAGCAATGCCCGCGATTTACTCAATATCTGCCCATTAGGCAGCGCCGCTTTAGCCGGTACCGCTTACCCTATCGATCGTGAGGCCTTAGCCCAGAGCTTAGGCTTTAAGAGCGCTACCCACAACAGCTTAGACGCGGTCTCTGATCGTGACCATGTCATGGAGCTGCTCTCCTGCGCTTCTATCAGCATGGTGCACTTATCACGTCTGGCCGAAGACCTTATCATCTACAACTCTGGTGAGGCCAACTTCATTGAGCTCTCCGATAAGGTCACGTCTGGCTCGTCGCTGATGCCACAAAAGAAGAACCCTGATGCCTTAGAGCTGATTCGCGGTAAGGTCGGTCGTGTGGTGGGATCATTAATGGGCATCTTAACCACCGTTAAGGCGCTGCCACTTGCTTACGACAAGGATCTGCAAGAGGACAAGGAAGGCTTATTTGACGCCTTAGATACGTGGCATGAGTGCCTCGACATGATGGCCTTAGTCTTTGAGGACATCAAGCTCAACAAGGAGAAGATCACCGCTGCGGCTAAGGGTGGTTACTCCAACGCTACCGAGCTTGCTGACTACTTAGTCTCTAAGGGCGTGCCATTTAGAGAGGCGCACTCGGTGGTAGGTCAGGTGGTGCTCTACGCCATTGAGCAAAAGAAGCCACTTGAGGAGTTAAGCGTGGCGGAGTTCCAGCGCTTTAACGCCGTCATTGGTGATGACGTCTACCCAATTCTCTCGTTAGAGAGCATTCTGGCTAAGCGTAATGTCTTAGGTGGCGTGGCTGTGGAGCAGACTAAGGCTGAAATTGAGGCCTTAAAGCAGCACTTAGCTTAAGCCTGAGCCTAAGCTGCTGCACCCGCGCCAGAACCAGCGCTAGCTCGTCAGCAGGCGCTGGCTTTTCCTGTGTGGCTGGCGCGCGGTGCGCCACAGCAAAACGCCCTGTAGTAGCTTTCCCCCTTAGTGTGAGGAGAGGCCACTACAGGGCGTTTTTTATTGGTGGGGCTGCTTTACCGCCTTACCGCCCGCATTAGGGCATAGGGCTTAGCGCTTGAGCTTGGGGCTTAGGAAGGAGTGAGCTAAGAAGTGACGGATGTAGTGGTGCGTGGTTGCAACGTCCCACCTCGAGATAAAAGGTGCAAGATAGCTTGAGCCTATCTTGAGAAGAGCATGCATGCGTGCCCTAAATTCCGTCATTTATTAAGTCAGTCGTTCCTTAGTGCACGCCCGTCGAGCCAAAGCCTTGCACCCCACGGGTGGTGGCGTCAAACTCGTCCACGATCTTAAGCTGCGCCCGCACAATCGGCACAAACACCAGCTGCGCAATGCGCTCACCCACGTGAATCGTAAAGCTCTCCTCGGAGCGATTCCACAGCGGTACCATTAATGGCCCCTGATAGTCCGCATCAATAAGGCCCGTCAAATTGCCCAGCACAATGCCATGCTTAAAGCCTAAGCCCGAGCGTGGTAGCACCGTAGCACATAAGTACGGGTTCTTGATGTAGAGCGCAATGCCCGTCGGCATCAAAAAGGTCTCTTTTGGCCCTAAGACAATGTCCGTCTCCGTCATTGCCCGCAGATCCATACCCGCCGCTTTGTCTGTGGCATACTCCGGCAGAGGAAAAGTCCCGTCCTGCAGACGCTCATCGAGAATCTTCATCTCGATCAGTGCCAGTCCTTGTCCCCAGACATCAATTAGTGGGGCGTCAGCTGCGTGGTGATGGCTATCTGGGGGTGCTGTAGCGGCAGCTGGTGCGTTTTGCGGCTGCAGCGCTTGCAGCTCCGCCAGTGCCTCTTTTTTCCGCTGCCCAATCAGCTCGAGCCGCGAGGGATCGTTAGGCACCACCGCTCCCAAGAGCTGGGACTTGTCAAAAACCATGCGGCCTTTGCTGCGACACCAATGCGACGGCCGGTCGTACACGTAGACCCTGCCATTCTTTTGGGGACGATACTCGTAGTGATGACCCTTCTCTTGTTTGAAGGGGATGTACATCTTGTTATCCATGGCCACCTCTTATGCGTGTCATAGAGCCATTATGACACGCCTGCTGCCTCGTTTATCGCTGCGCCTGAGATTAGCACTGCGGTGATCAGCTCTTTTGTGCTGCTATCAACAGTGGTGCCACAGGCGCCTGTGCCTCCTGCATGTTCTGCACAAAGGTCTGGAAATCTTTGCACAGCGGCGACCATGGCCTGATAGGGGTTAACTCGGGACGTATAACTTGTTGATAGCAGAGGTACGCCATGATGTTGAGCAGTGATATCTCATGCATATTACAGCGGCTCAGCTGACAAAATAACTTCCAATCACCGAGTGCTAAGTCTTTCTTTTCAAACATCAGCTTACGCAGAGACTCAGGTACGGCCACTAACGCTTGTCTGACCTCAGGACAAAAGACTTGGATTAAGGCGAGGCGCAAGTCTTGTTGTTTGCGCATGGCGTCTATTTGGGGTTTTTCAATCAGGCCAAAATAGCCCTCAATCTGCTTGCGGGTTTGGCTTTTGTAGAGGCCATTAACAGCGTACTTCATTTCGCGCTTGGCATTAGGTATGGCCCTAGAGAAGCGGGTGTCGCTGACGGTTTTGAGCGTATCTTCGTGGTGGGGGATGAAATACGATTGCGGGAAAAACTCCGCTAAGAGCTGTTGGTGAAAGTGACCTTGTTGGAACTTGCCGCCAAACAGCAAGGGGGCAGGCAAGCCGCGTTCATTAAGCTGGCGCAGCAGCTCAGAGTAGGGGTAAGGCATCTCTTGTCTTTTGTCGCTGCTCAGAGGATGAATGTGAAAAGAGATGAGCTCTTTATTGCCTTTTGCATCAATGCCAAAGGCCAAATCCATAGGGCTGTAACAGGTAGTACGACGCTCTCTGTTGTCATAGAGGCTAACCTCAATCTGTCTGAGGAACACAAGCGGGTAATAGCGATCGTTTAGGGGCGCCGTGTACCATGCATCAAACTTTCGTTTGTGCGCTAAAACGATGTCGCTGACATCGTCCTCTGAGAGCGTGAGGTTGAACATCAGCTCCATCTGATGGAGGGCATCTTTTAAGTCGTGCCCATCAAGGAGCAAGGTAATGAGCTTGTCATGTTGCTTCGCGCCATAGAGACCGGTCGCAATACCAATGGCCTCTTTGATTTCATTGTCCAGTGGCTTTAGCAGCGTGTCGATGTCTTCAGCACTCGTGAGGTGGCCATTTTGGTAGAGCCTGCAGGCCGCAGCCACCACCTGTCCCTTAAAAAGTGACCAGCCCTTGCCCGTAGTGATTTCCTGTAGGGCGTACTCCGCAGGAGTAATTGCAGGCGGAGTGCTGTCAGGTAGACTCGTTTGCTGTGCTTGCGTTTTCTGCGCTCTAGGCATGTTTGGCTTCCTTGTCGTAGTTGGGCGTAGCTTGGTAGCTTGAGGGTAGGCTGTGCCTCAGCATTTAGTGCTGTTTAGTGCTGTTTAGTTCTGTGCCGGTTTCACCATTGGTGCTACCGGCGCTTTGGCCTCGTGCATGCGCTGCACAAAGGTCTGAAGATCACTGTACACCTGTGGCCAGTTGCTCACACGGCGCTGCCATTCTTTGCGTACTACCTGCAGATAGTATTGGTGCGTGATGATGTTGATGAGCTTGGCGTCATACACCCCGTCGATGCTCTTGAGTGGCCCCTCTTTGCCTAAACCACATACCGGAGGCGTCTCACACAGCAGCTTACGCAGGGCTGGCGGCAGTGACACTAGCGCCTGTCTCACCTCAGGGCAAAAGACATCGCAGAGGACATCACACAGGGGATAGAGGTCGTGCGCATAGTCTTGGTCATAATGATCGATCTGAGCAAAGCAGCGGTTGATCTCAGCAAGACTTTGGCTGTGGTAGGCGCCATTAATCGCCTGCTGCAACTCACTTTTTGTGTTGGTGCTAAACACGACCTGCCAGCTGCGCGGGATAAAACGTTGTTTCATCTTCGCTACCGTATCCTTGCGGTTAGGGATGTAGTAGCTCTGGGGGTAGATGAATTCTAGGTATTCTTGGTGGAAGTCGTTGCTCTCATAAGGCCCTCCTAACAGCAAAGGCGCTGGCAATTTCCTGCTTTGCATTTGACGCAAGAGGTTATGAAAAGGCGCTTCGCTACTTGGACTCAGGGGGTGAATCCTAAAAGCTATGAGCTCGCGGTAGCCGTTATTGTCGATGCCTACGGCCACGTCCAGATAGCTGCTCTTAACCTTAGGGCTGTAGCTCTCATCGATAAGGGAGATGGAGTACTGGTGCAGAAAGATGATCGGGTAATAGTAAGAACTAAGTGGCGCTTCGCTCCACGCCTGAAACTCCTCTTGGTGCGCCAAAATGATGTTGCAGGCATCCTGCTGCGAGAGCTTGAGGTTATTCGTCTGCTTCACAATAGCAAGGGCCTCTTTGAGGTTGTGCCCCTCCAGCATCAGGGGGAGCTGTTTCTCTTTAGGATCGGCCGCATAGACACCGGTCGCCAGCGCCAGTGCCTCTTTGATTTCGTTGTTGAGCGGATCGAGCAGCTGAGCGAGGTCGGCTGCGCCTTGCAACTTACCACTTTGGTAGAGCTTGCAGGCGGCAGAGACTACGTTGCTTTTGAACTTAGCCCACGACTGGTCAGAGGTGATGTCGTGGAGAGCTTGTTCTGCCGTGATGCTGCTGTTTTTGGCGGCAGTCTTCTGGGTTTTAGGCATGTTCTGCCTCCTTACAGGCACCAACAGCATCAGCGCGGAGCTGCGGGACTGGCTTTGCGGTGTGACGGTGGTGGTTGGAGAGCTCTTTGGCGAGTGCTTTGTAGAATGCTTTAGAGCGCGCTCCGCAAAAGCTGTTTGCGCTGCGAGCAGCAAAGCTGGTCTTAGAGCCACACGTGTTTTGGGGCTCTCACCAGAATCTGTGGGGATAGGATCAAGCCCCTGTCTTAGGTGGTTGGGCTAAGGCCAGTGCTAACCAGCAATTAGCCGTCCCATTACCTCCGATGCGCCTCATAAATTCTGAGTAGAAACTGTTTTGTGCTCTCTTGTTTGCTGTTTGACGCGTCTGCTTGCACCACTTGTGCAGCTCTGTCCTTGGCGTCTTGCATAGTCTGCGTAAAACTTTGCAAATCGCCCTTCAGTCGCTTCCAGTTGCCCAGTGAGCGCTGCCACTCGGGGCACAGCATCTGTAGATAGTACTGGTGCACAATGACCTTAAGGTAAGGGGTGTCGCGCAGAGCGCTGCTATTTAGCATGGTCTTGAGGTTTTCCGCAGCCTCGACAAAAGGTGGCTTCTCACACAACACCTTACGCAGAGTTGGTGGCAGAGCCAATAACGCTTGCACTACTTCGGGACAGAAGACCGGACGCCATTGTTTGTTGACATTTTCTAAAATGTTCCAGCAACATACGCGATGGATGAGAGGAGGCACGATTTCTTTGTACTCTTCTAACGATTGGCTTTGGTACAGCGCTTTGAACATTTGCCGGTAATCGTTGCGCAGGGCATAGGAAGGGTCGACCTTTTCTCTGACCGTGGTGCTCGTGCTGTTGAGGGTGGGAATAAAGTACGACTGCGGGAAAAACTTGGCCAACTGCTGTTGGCAAAAGTCGCTACCTTGGTAATCACCTCCCACTAAAAGCGGTGCTGGCAGCTGCCGCTCTTTGAGCTCTTGGAGCAGCTGACGATAAAGCGTGGGGCGCGTTTCTTGACCATAGTAAGGCGCTAGACCAATACGAAAATTCAGGAGAGCCCTGTCCCCGTCATCATCAATGCCAAACGCAAGTTCCACGGAAAAAGACGAGTTCATTATGATCTCGTGCAGATAGACGATAGGGTAGTAGCGATCCTTAAGCGAGGTCTCTTGCCACCGATCGGCATCCTCTTGATGCGCGAGAATAATCTTTTTGGCTTGCTCTACGCTCAGGGGGATGCTGCCCATCTGCTTTAGGATGTCGATGGACGCAGTGAGGCTGTGCCCATTCAAGATCATGGTAATGAGCTTGTCCTCTTGCTTGCCCTCATTGAGGCCAGTAGCAATGCCAATGGCCGCTCTAATCTCATCGTTAAGCGGCGTGAGCAGCGCGGAGATATCATCGGCGCTCTTTAGTTGGCCGCTTTGGTAGAGCTGGCAGGCAGCAGCCACCACCTCGCCCTTAAACAGCGACCACGTCTGATTGGAGGTGATCTTTTGTAGCGCCTGCTCATTGGTCTTAATGGTGTTGCTGCTGGCGGTCTTGGCAGTAGCCTTTTTTGCAGTAGTTTTCTGGGTTTTGGGCATGGTCAGCTTCCTTACAGGCACTATCAGGTGGCGTTGCGGGATTGGCTTTTAGATGTGGACTTGGGACTGGGCTCGGTGGTGGTGAGTGCTGGGTAGAGTGCATTGTGGAGCTCTGTGTGGGGGAGCACTTTGTGGAGCTCTTTGTGGGGCGCTCCGCAGCTGCTCGCGTCGCAAGCAGCAACTCTGGGGAAAGAGTGGGCTAATAAGTGACGGATGTAGTGGTGCGTGGTTGCAACGTCCCACCTCGAGATAAAAGGTGCAAGCGAGCCTGAGCCTATCTGGAGATGGGCAGGCATGCATGCGTGCCCTAAATTCCGTCATTTATGAAGTCAGTCGTTCCTGTCTTACCCCACCCTCGTATCCGCTGCTCTTATTTGCTTTTTGGCGCGTTTGCTTGCTCCACTTGGGCGGTTCTGTCCTTGGCCTCCAGCATCGTCTGCTTAAAGCTTTGCAAGTCGTCCTTAATGCGCTTCCAACTGCCTACAGGACGTTGCCACTCTGGGCACAGTACCTGTAAATAGTACTGGTGCAAGATGACCTGATAGAAGGTGTGGTCGTACAGAGAGCTTTCGTACAGCACGGCCTTGATGTTCTCCACCTCATCGCCAAAAGGTGTCTTTTCACACAACACCTTACGCAGAGCTGGTGGCAGAGCCAATAACGCTTGCACTACCTCGGGACATAAGACCTGGCGCCAAGCTTGGTTGATCTCCTTTAAGAAGTTCCAACTACCTACAGAGCCGATGAGTGGACGCACGACAGTTTTGTATTCCTCCACCGTTTGGCATTGGTACAGTGCTTTGAACATTTGCCGGTATTCTTTGCGCAGACCATAGGAAGGATCGACCTTCTCTCTGACCTTGGTGCTGATGCTGTTGTGCGTTGGAATAAAGTACGACTGCGGGAAAAACTCGGCCAACTGCTGTTGGCCAAAGTCGCCACCTTGGTAATCACCGCCCACTAAAATCGGTGCTGGCAGCTGCCGCGCTTTAAGCTCTTGGAGCAGCTCACGCAGAGGAGGCTTGCGGCTGCCTGGGGTATAGCCCCGTGGGGGATCAAAGTGAAAAGCAATGAGCTCTCTGTCACCATCCTCATTAATGCCAAACGCCATGCTGCAGTCGCTGATCAGAACGTGGGCGGTGGTCTTATCAATGTCGACGTGCACCCACGTATCGAATTCGTACAGAAAGATAAGCGGGTAGTAGCGATCCTTAAGCGAGGTCGCTTGCCATGCAGCCTCATCCTCTTGGTGCGCGAGAATAATGTTTTTGGCTTGCTCTACGCTCAGGTCGAGGTGACTCATCTGCTTTAAGATGTCGAGGGACTCGTAGATGCTGTGCCCATTTACGATCATGGTAATGAGCTTGTCCTCTTGCTTGCCCTCACTGAGGCCAGTAGCAATGCCAATGGCCTCTTTAATCTCATCGCCCAGTGGCGTAAGCAGCGCGGCGATGTCAGCGCCGCTCTTTAGCTGGCCGCTTTGGTAGAGCTTACAGGCTGCAGCCACCACCGCGCCTTTAAACAGTGGCCACGACTGATTAGAAGTGATCTCTTGTAGCGCTTGCTCATTGGTCTTGATGGTGTTGCTGCTGGCGGTCTTGGCAGTAGCCTTTTTCGCAGTGGTTTTCTGGGCTTTGGGCATGGTCAGCTTCCTTACAGGCATCACCAGCGTGGTGCGGGTGAGTGTCGCTTAGGTGGTAGCGCTTAGGGAGTAAGCTGCGTAGTGAAGCGGTGGGATTAGGGCAAATTGCGGTAGAGAGCACTTAAGTGCAGCAGGGAGTGCTTAAGTCACGCTTAAGTTACGCTAAGTAGCGCTCGCTCTTACCACCAGTAGCTCCTCCTGCGATCCTCCTCGCTGAGCTCTTTTGCCACTACCACTTGTGCAGCGCGCTCCTTGGCATCTTGCATCGTCTGCGCAAAAGTCTGCAAATCCTTTTTCACCCGTGGCCAGCTACCAACAGGACGTAGCCACTCTTTGCGCATCACCTGCTGATAGTACTGGAGCATGATGACATTAAGCTGCGGGAGGTCTCTGATCTTGCTTTGCTGCAGCATGGCCTTAATGTTCTCCACCTCCTCAGCAAAAGGTGGCTTATCCCACAGCAGCTTGCGCAGTGCAGGTGGCAAAGCCACTAACGCTTGCACTACATCAGGACAAAAGGTCTGAGCCAGAGGTTCGTTAACGAATCTCAAGGACGAATACACATGCTCAAGAGCGCCGATGATGGGGCTAAAGGCTTCGTTGTACTCGGCAATCGATTGGCTTTGGTACATCTCCTTGATGATTTTCCGGTAATCACTGCGCTTCGCATAGCTCGGATGGATGGACTCTCTGACCGTGGTGCTGGTGCTATTGTGGTTAGGGATGTAGTACGACTGCGGGAAAAACTCCGCTAAATGCTTCTGATTGAACTTGCTGGCCATGTACTCGCCACTAAACAGCAGCGGTGTTGGTAACTGCCGCTCTTGTAGTGTTTTGAGCAGCCCACGATAATACGGCTCGCTGGTTTCTGCCTGCACGTCAATGCTCGGATCAAAGTGAAAAGCGATGAGCTCTCTGTAGCCATCCTCGTCGATGCCAATCGCTAAGCCCAAGTGGATAAGCTTAGCGACGATGCGGCCATCAGAGGTTTCGGTGTGAATCCACGCCTCGCTAGCGTGCAGAAAAACGATTGGGTAGTAGCGCTCTTTAAGCGTAGCCTCTTGCCATGCCGCCACTTCCTCTTGGTGCGCGAGAATAATGTTTTTGGCTTGCTCTTGGGTGAGCTCAAGACTTACCACCTGCTGCAAGATAGCAATGGAGTCCTCAAAGCTGTGCCCATTTACAATGAGGGTGAGGAGCTTTTCCTTTTGGTCTACCTCATGGATGCCGGTGGCAATACCAATGGCCTCGCGCAGCTCTGAGTGAAAAGGATTGAGCAGCGCGGAGATGTCATCGGAGTTATTGAGCTTGCCTTTTTGATAGAGGCGGCAGGCCGCAGCTACCACCTTGCCTTTAAAGATTGGCCATGACTGCTCCGCTGCTAACTCCTCACGTGCTTGCTCATTGTCTTTAAGGGCGTTGCTGTCATCGGTCTTAGGGGCTGCCTTTTTGGCAGTACTCTTCTTGGCAGTAGGCATTGGATTCCTCGGCTGGGGGCAGTTGATGGTTGTGGTGGTGACAGTGATAGCTGGGCTGGTGTGGGCTGAGACCAGTGCTCATTACCACTCAGTACCAGAATGGCAGCTGTGGTGAGCGCGTGACGACAGTGGATGTTAGAGGGCGGCCGTAACTACGCAAGAGGAGAGTGTTTGCGTGAACTCCCAGCCTCGTTACAAGGAGGCGGGGGGAGTGCTCTTTGTAGTCTTCTCAAGACGGCCTATTTCATGGCCTGAGCAAAGGCTTGTACATCCTTTTTCAGACTTGACCAGTTGCGCACTGGTTTTTGCCACTGTGGGCGCAACACCTGCTCATAATACTGGTGTATGAGGATGCTCTGCTGCGTTAGATCGTACACTCCGCTGTACAGTATAGTTAGCTCCAAGCTACTCATCTCCTTAGCAAAAGGTGGATTCTCAAACATCAGCTTACGCAGTGCTGGCGATGCAGTCACTAACGCTTTGGCCACCTCTGGACAGAAGACATTGTGCACTTTATCAGCGAACCATTCCATGTCAACAAATCTGTCGCCATCTTGTTTGATGATGTCTAACAGTTGGTTGAGCTCATCAAGAGTGCTGCTGGTGTACATGTCTTTGATGATGTGCTTGTACACTTTGTGGTTGTCATAGAAAGACGGGATCTCCTCGAGAGCTTTGTCAGTCAGACTTTTGCGATTGGGGATGAAATATGACTGCGGGAAAAACTCGCTCAGCTGCTTCTGGTAAAAGTAGTCGTCTTCGTAAGCGCCCGTGACCAGTAAGGGGGCAGGTAACCCACGCTGTTTGAGCTGCTCTAGCAGTCCACAATAGTAATCATTTTTGCCCTCTGGTTGGGTAATGTGAAAAGAGATGAGCTCCTTTTTGCCGTCCTCATTGATGCCCAGCGCTGTGAACAGATAACGGGTTTTCTCCAGATTATGCCGTTCGGTGGCAGCTGAAAGCTTCATGAAGCTCTTGTGCAAAAAGACGAGCGGGTAGTAGCGATCCTTAAGCGTGGCGGTGTGCCACTGCGTAAACTCCTTTTGATGCGCCAGAAGGATGCTTGGCACATGCTCGGTGCTAATGTTCGTCTCTGCCCCCTGCTGCATGAACGAGTAGGCACTGTTGGGGCTACTGCCATTGAGGATTAAGGAAAGGAGCTTGTCTTCTTGAGTGCCACTTGTGATGCCGGTGGCAATCCCAATGGCCTCTCTGAGCTCATTTTGCAGAGGGTTGAGCAGTGCCGCGATGTCATCGGTATTATGGAGCGTGCCCTGTTGGTAGAGCTGGCAGGCGGTCGCTACCACCTTGCCCTTAAAGGTAGACCAGGACCGCTCCGCTGCTAACGCAGCGCTCGCTTGTTCATTGGTCATGAGGGTGGTGTTGCTGTTGTCTTTCTTTGGGGCTGCCTTTTTGGCAGTAGTCTTTTTGGCAGTAGGCATGGGCTTCCTCGGCTAGGTGGCAGGTGGTGGTGACGGTGTTAACTGTGCTGTTGTGGGCTTTGTCTTGGGTTCAGCTTCTGCGGTGCGGTTAGCTTGAGTGCTGGATGGCAGTGGATAGCAGTGGTGTTTGCGGTGGCGGCCGTTACGACCAAGGTTATTGTCTGCGTGGTGCCTCTTAAGTTATGGACACGCGGTGACGTGGCGGGCATCAGTAAACGCTCTTTATGCCGCCACTTTTTACGCCACTACTAAGGCCAATCCTGACGTCTCTACTGACGCTTAGCCCCACCTCTTTTCCCAGAAGTAGGCGAGAGCACTCTGGGTAGCCTTGGCTTAAGTCACCCTATTGCATGGCTTGCGCAAAGGCCTGTAAGTCGCCATTAAGGCGAGACCAGCTACTCACAGTACGCTGCCACTCTTTGCGCAGCACCTGCTCATAGTACTGGTGCATCAGGATGCTCAGCTGCGTTACGTCATACACCCCGCTTTGCATCAGAATTGGCTCAATCCGCTCCACCTCCTTGCCAAAAGGTGGATTCTCAAACATCAGCTTGCGCAGCCCATCTGGGGTGTTTACTAACGCTTTGGCTACCTCAGGGCAGAAGACCTCGCGCAAGGTATCATTGAGCCCATCCAAGGAATACCACCAGTAGTCTTCGTCAAAGTCAAACTCTTTGTCGAATTGCTCAAGCGTGTGGCTGTTATAAATGCTCTTGATGATGTTCTTGTACTCTTGGCGTCTGCCAATTTGCGCAGGTACTTCTTTGCTCACTTTAGCAGCCGTGTCTTTGCGATTAGGGATGAAGTACGACTGCGGGAAAAACTCTTTAAGCTGCGTCTGGCAAAAGAAGTCTTCCTCGTACTTGCCCGTGATCAGCAATGGCGCAGGCAGCCCACGTGCGGTAAGCTGCCGGAGCAGCGCAATGTAATGCCCGTTGTGGTTGAGAGGTGGATCCATGTGAAAAGAGATGACCTCGCGCATGCCATCTTCAGTGATGCCCAGCGCCGTGTACATATAGCTGTGCCCCACCGTATTAGGATGCTCTTCACCCACAGGGATCACCACGTAGTTTTTGTGTAAAAAGACGAGCGGGTAGTAGCGATCCTTAAGCGAGGCAGTGTACCAGTCCGTAAACTCCTCTTGGTGCGCCAGAATGATGCTTTTGGCCTCCTCGGCGCTAATGCTAATCCCAGCCACCTGCTGCATGATAAAGCTGGCTTTGCTGAGGCTGCAGTCATTAACAATCAGCGTAATGAGCTTATCCCTGATATCGCTTCCGGCAATGCCGGTCGCAATACCAATGGCGTCTCTGAGCTCATTTTGCAGCGGATTGAGCATGGCGGAGATGTCATCGGCGGTCTTGAGCTTGCCCTTTTTATAGAGGCGGCAGGCGGAGGCAACGACCTTGCCCTTAAATTGCGGCCAGAGCGTATCAGCAGTTAATTCCTCACGTGCTTGCTCGGCAGCGGTGAATTTGGTGCTGGTGTTGGTCTGCGGGGCTGCCTTTGAGGCAGGAGTCTTCTTGGTAGTAGGCATGGTGTGCTTTCTTCAGCCTCTTCTTTACGTTTGATGGGGCGGCGGTGATGGAGGGGGACAGGGTGTGGTGAGCGTTTCCTGCGTTTCCGGCGTTTTCTGCATCTCCTGCATCGTCTGCATTTTTGCCTCAAAGCTGGCCTTGAGATCATGCCGGAGTACTTGTTCGCAAGTGCGCGCAAGTCTGTGGCCGGTAGCGCAGGTATTAGCAGCTTAAGAGGTAGAGCTCAGGTGCTACTGGTAGCTACACTAAGACAGCACGGGGAGTGCTTTGTGCTGACTGCTGAGTGCTGCTACAAGCGCTGCTGTTAGTTGATCTTCTGGGTGGTCAGCATGTTTTTGCTGATTGGGCACTCGACCAAGTCGCTCGATAGCGTAGACCAGTTGCTCAGAGCGCGTTGCATCTTCTTGCGCAGCACCCGCTGGCTGTACAGATACAAGATGGTGTTAAGCTGCGCAGCCTCAGTAAAGCCTGTGCCCTTTATAAATGTCTTCATTTGCTCGACGTTTTCGCTAAACGTCGTGCCTTCGTTCAGCAGCTTGCGTAAAGCAGTCGGGACAGTCACTAAGACATCAGCGACATCAGGGACAAAGCGCTTTTCCAAGTAAGCAATCAGCATCGAGAGTGGCGGATTGAAGCGGAAAAAGGAGAGGGAGCTAATGTGCGCAATGTGGAAGCTCACCGTGCGCTTGGTCTTAGCCTTGTAGATAGCAGTCAGGTGCTTGTTTAATGGGACGCGGTCACTTGGTGATTGCTTGGCGCAGTAGGAGATAAAGTCCTTCATGTTAGGGATGTAATGGGACTTGGGGAAGACCTCCGCCACCATCGCTTGGTCAAAGGAACCATCAAAAGAGCCGCAGAAGAATGAGGGATCGGTAAGCCCACGCTGCTTGAGCATTTTCAGAAAGTCAGGGACAGACTTAGATTGCAGCGCCGGATCCAGCATAAAGGAGATGAGCTCTTTGTGACCCGTCATGTTAAGGCCAATGGCAGTGTAGATAAAGTTCTTCTGGGAGCTGCCCGTCGTGCCCTCTTTAAGCAAGATAGGGATGGCGTCCAGATAGACCACAGGATAGAAGCGATCCTGAAGCGACTCTTGCTGCCACTGCTCGTATTCGCTCTGGTGCGCCATAATGAGGCTTTTTACCTCCGCCACGCTAATGGCCGAGTGCGTCATGTCCTTAAAGAGCGCGCGGGACTTAGCAATGCTATGGCCCTCAAGGATCAGGTCGATTACCTTGTCTTTAGGGTCGGCAGCGCCTAAGCCCATGGCAATCGCAATGGCCTCTTGCAGCTCTTTGGTGATTGGCGCCAAAAAGTTTGAGATGTCCTCAGCGGTTTTGAGCTTGCCCTTTTGGTAGAGCTTACAGGCGTCGGCAACGACGCGGCCCTTGTAGAGTTTCCAGAGCTCAGCGGTGGAGAGCTCTGTGGTGCTTTTTTTCGTAGCAGCCATGGTCATGTCCTTAGGCAATGGCGATCGTAAGCAAGTGGTGCACAGAACGGGTAAGACAGCAACAGCATCAAAGAGAGACAGCTTGAGCAGCTGACAGCAGAGAGCTGACAGATAGGCCGGTGCTGCTTTGGGCGCTGGCGTTTTCCCCTTGTGTGAGCAAGGCTACTTGCCATTAACCTACCGTAAGATACGTCGCGGTAGCGACGCTCGATGCGTTATATCAGGCTTCTGCATCAAGAGCATGCCCCTACCTCAAAGGCCGCTTTTAAGCCAATAACACAGGGAGAAAACGCTCTCATTTGGGCGTGGCAGCTGTCGTAGTTGCCATTGTACCAATGCTAAGAGCAGGCAACAGCATAGAGATGCTTATTTCCATGCCATTGCCCAGAAACAACAAAGCCCAGAGAGTAAGGTCACGCTTTAGCGCGCTTCCTTACCGCACTGGGCTTATCTTGCTCTTGCAAGCTCCGCTGGGCTTTAGGCCACAGCCGTGCTCACTTTTTGGCTGCAGATACCCTGCAGATATCCTGTAGGGACTTACGCTGCTGCTTACTTCTTGGCTTTTGCCGTCTTGTGATCCTTGTACTCAGCAATAATGAGCTCCATCAAGAGGTCGGCCATCTTAATCTTGCTCATCTTGCCAAAGCTTGTCACAATGCCATTTGGCCCAAACACCGTCGCCGCATTGTCATTGGAGTTAAAGCCAATCGCAGGATCGGAAATGTCGTTCATCACGATCAGATCCAGATTCTTACGCGTCAGCTTCTCACGCGCATTGGCTTCAAAGTTGTTGCTCTCAGCAGCAAAGCCCACCGTAAAAGGACGGTTCTCTACGAGGTGGCCCACATACGAGATAATATCCTCGTTCTTGACCAGCTGCAGGTTAAGGAACTCGCCAGTCTCTTCCTTCTTCAGCTTGGTCTGCATTGGCTCAATTAAACGGTAGTCAGCCACCGCCGCACAGCCAATCATGATATGAGCTTGACCCACCTGCGACTTCACCGCATCCAACATCTGCTCAGCAGTCGTCACGTTAATGCGCTTTACGTTGTTTGGGGTAGCCAGCTGCGTAGGGCCGGAAATTAAGGTCACATCCGCACCCATGGTCGCGGCCATCTGCGCTAAGGCATAACCCATCTTGCCGGAGCTTCTATTGGTAATCACGCGCGCAGGATCGATTGGCTCTTGCGTAGGGCCAGCCGTAATCACGATCTTGATACCAGCACCATGCGACTTAGGCAGGAGCTTGGTCTGTGTTAAGGCCGCAGGCGTCGTTGGGCTTGGTAAGCAACTAAGCTCCGGAGCCTGATATGGCAGCGCAATGTGGTCATTTAACAGCGCGCAAATGTACGAGAAGATGTCGTCGACATTGCGCATTCTGCCAAGGCCCTTATCACCGCAAGCGAGGTCACCCTCTTCAGGGGCAATGATGTAGAAGCCACGCTCTTGTAAGGTCTTGATGTTGGACTTCGTTGCTGGGTTGAGCAACATGCGGCTGTTCATCGCAGGGGCTAACACCACAGGGCAGGCTGAAGCCAGCACCGCTGTGGTCACCGCGTTGTCAGCAATGCCCGTGGCAAATTTGGCTAAAGAGTTGGCAGTAGCTGGCGCAATGACAAAGAGGTCGGCATCATTGGTAATGGCGATGTGGTCAATGCCCTCGGCATCTTGAAATACGTCGCTCATCACCTCATGGTGGGTTAAAGCGGCAAAGGTAGCAGGGGTCACAAACTTAGTGGCCGTTTCGGTCATCACCACTCTGACCTCTGCACCGTTCTTGATCAGCTTACGGCATAACTCGCAGGACTTGTAGGCAGCAATACCACCCGTCACACCAAGCACTATTTTGCGATTTTGCAGTAATAATTGACTCATCCAGAGTTCTCCTTAGATGTCTGATCGTTACCTTGTCGCGGGTGCTGCTTAGCCCCGAGGGACGGAGCTTTATGTCTTGAGCACTCTACGGCGGGGCCACGGCGACGACAGTGCGGTTTGAACCGGCACCTGATGCTGCTATGCTTTAAGCGCAGCTCCAGTTATCTCTACAGGAGCGTGTGCCTCTAAAAGTGGTGGCCGAAGGGCCTTGTTAGCTATCCATGTCTTGCAGTCTTAAGGCGTAGTAGCAGCTGAAAAACACAGACCCACTAACAAATCAGGAAGTGCTATCCCTGCACGTGCTCCCCCTTAAGAGCTACTGCCCTTAAGGTAGGGGAATGCAGGCAGGTAGTGGCTAGAGCTGTATGAGGCGCTTGCAGGTGCACTCACCTGATCATAGCGTGTATCAAACAGCTTGTCGCGGCTCCCTTGTGTAAACCATGCTGCTTCGCAAAAAAATCACCTTGGTGTGGTCAAAATTGACCAGCAATGCGCCTTGCTGGTGCTTTACGAGCAGACTTTGCTGTTGAAGCAGGCCCGCTTGGTAAGCAGGTAGATGCTTGCTTACCAGCAAGCGTTGCTATGTAGCAGGCTGTTGCTGTTGGCCGTGGACAAAAACGCAGTAAGTGCAATGCAGTTGCGACTGCGGTAACGCCCATTAATAACATGGAGGCAAGTGCTCAAATTTCAAGTTGTAGCCTGCACTTTTCTTTGCAGCGTGCTTGCTTATCGGGGCCATGAATGCAGAAGAAACAAAGCAGCAAGGGGGTGGACAGGGAGAACGAGGTAGGGCACGCCCTGAGCGCGGAGTGCACCAAAGTAGCGTGAGTAGGGGAAAGTGGTAGGAGACTGGACAGAGAGGGAAGATGCCGGTGACGGCATTGAGATTGAGTTCGCACGTTGCGGCGTGGTAAGGGCGTGGTAAGGGTAAGAAGGCATACCAGCGAGCCTAAGAGCTGACAGCGCAACGCAGAGCATCAGCAACTCATACCTCAGGGTGATTAAGCTGCGCCAAACCAGCAGGTAAGCTCGTGAGCTTAACTTACAGCACTAATCCCAAGGGGCAGGAACGCACACCAAGAGCATCATAAAGCAATGGTGGGCTTAAGCTCGTGGAAAGGGGAAGATGGGGTGAGTAGCAGTAGAGGCTGCAGTAGGCTTAACCCTTGCCAGAGGTAAGTGCTACCGTAAGAGAAATAAGGGCGCTACTCTGTGTGTGGTAGAGAGGTCATCTCCATCACTACCACCACACATTTATCAATGAGGAGCGCGCCAAACACCATCACATGGGCACATGGGCACCCCTGTAAGTGATCACAAGAGGTAGCGGGAACCATTGTGGCACTCACCAGTAAACAGGGCTTAGTGCCTGCTGGCATTAGACAGCTGACCGTGAGGCCATCTATCTGGGAGCAGGCTAGTGGGGGCGGGCGCTGTGATTCAGGGGAAGTGGCTGAGCCTAGAGCACGTCTTCTCTAAACATGCGCTGTACCCACATAACTAAGATTGGATTCTGGTTCAGGAAATCCTCGAGCTGCTTCTTTGGCAGCTTACGCTTGTTCAGTATCAGATTGACCTCGGCAAAGAGACTCATTCCGTATTGCACACAGCTTTTCAGAAAGAAAAAGTAAGATACCGTGTTGGTGATACGCATCGTAGGGTCTTTGTGCTTTTTCATATAGGCTTGGCAAACCAGTCCTAAGACTAAGTGTCTGCCACTTTGCAAGAGTATCTCGCAATCAAAGTCATGAGCCCATTGCTCGTAAAGCTCAATTGACTGGCGCACTGTGTACTGCTCAAAGCCGAGAAAACCCTGCTTTTTCAACGCGGCAAAGAATAACTCTAATCCAGGATAGGGCGTTTTGGCCTCATGGTGATCTGTTGGGCCGATAGCAAAAACGCAAATACGCAGTTCTAGGGAGCAAGTAAGCAGAGTAGAGTAGCACTCTAAAATGTGCTTTATAACCTGCTGGCGCTGCTCTTCGAGCTTGTCCTTTTGCTTGCTTGGACGGTGCAGAGGGCGCTTTAGCGAGGCAAAGAGCTCCTTTAGTTGCTCTACCTCCTGCACAACCTCTGCTAATTGCTGCTGGTAGCCCTCGTAAAACATCAGCAGACGCCCTGTCCTGCCAGGAGAAGGTATACGCATTAATAACACTTTTTCTGGTGGATCAACAGCATCATCCTCTTTGGGGTTACGCCGCACGATCATGATGTCCAAGGTTAGTTTGGCGATGATGGCGGTTATTCCGGCCACAAGCCAAAAGACCAACAGATAGCCAAGCATCGAGAACAGCTTCATCAGCATGCCATCATGGCTTTGCAGCGCATAAATAGCTAGCGGCGCAAAGGTGGAGAGGCCACCTAAAAAACCCACGTTAACAAAGCTGATGATAAATTTGTTGTTGAACCAGATGCGCGAGCACAACAGGGCGTAGCTAATACCCATGAGAATGCAAGCGCAGATGTTACTCACGCTAAAAGGACTGTGATCATTACCATCGAGTAATAAGCGGCACACACAGCCTAAGCCACCGCCAAAGAAGATCAGCATGAAACAGAGAATGCGATCCATTAGAGCTTTTCCTCGGTTGCGTTTTCGTGGTTAGAGCTGCCTGCGTCGCTCGCGGCGCTGCTCTCAGCACTGCTCTCTACGCTGCTCTCAGCGCTGCTGCTCACAGGAGCGTCGGTAGCGTCATCTTGCGCAGCACTATCTTGAGTAGGGACGTCGCTTGGTGGTGTGCTTGGGGAGGCGGTATCAGTATCAGCTTGGTGGAGATGCTCTGAGGACGCACCGTGGTCGTGTACCCAGTCCTCACTCTCTAGCGTGCTTTGCTGCAGGCCGCTGCTGATGTTGAGCATTTGCCGCATTTGTTCTTGCTCTTGCAGCCGCTGTTGGTGGATATACTGCCCTAAGCTTAAGCCTAACTGCGCACTCAAAAGACCCAGCAAGGTCGAAAAGATCACGTAGAAAAAGATCTTTTTCATCCTTCCCACGGGCATGTTCCACAGCTCAAAGATGTCGGTGCAAAAAGCTGAGAGCGTTCCTATGCCGCCCACAAGGCCAACTACCAGCGCAATGGAAAGCCCCTCAGGCAGCATCATGCTGCTGATAAAAGCACCCAGAAATGATGCCAGCACATTGACAAACAGCACGCCAATCGGGAACCAGAATAAGGCCGGAAGTTTCATTAAGCCTAAGATGGCCCCACGTATCACCGCTCCGACACCACCTAGGGTAAAGACGGTGACTAATACCTGCCACGAATAATCCACGTATGACCTCTTTGTCGCCTTTGTCAGCGCTCTTAGGGGGTATTACTGGCCACTGCTTGATGCCGTGTGCTTGAGGCGTGTGCACGCTTTTTACAGCAGTAACTTGCTGCCAATAACGCCGCTTTTAGGTTGCTCATTGCAAATGAGCCCATCATTATAAGCGATGCTGAAAAATTTTTGACCTTGATCATGTTTTAGTCTATAATCTCGAGGCTATATTTTCGGTTACTCATGTCTGATGCAGTGTTTTTGCTGCATTAAGTGCTCGAACAGCGGCATGTATAAGCCATTTGTGCTTTTTTGGTCGCTGGCAACGATATCGGGGCTGAACGCGTCTTTTGGAGCGTGCTATCGACAGGTCGTTTACTGCGACTGATAGTAAACCTAAAAGACAGGGACGATAGCTAGTAGTTGCCTGAAGCGTCTCAGTGGGCTCGTAGCACAGTAAAGGCTACGCAGTCACACCATGAAGTAATCGAGGCGGCCTTGTACATTAGGTACCAAGGTGGGTATCGCGTAAAGGCAGAGGTTTTGACGCCAGCTTGGGAAAGCATGCGTGTTTTGGGTAGTGTCGCTACCAACGCTTTGCGTCGACAGGTGTTTGCGTTAGGAGAGCAGCGACTGCAGCAATCCTCCTCATTTTGCCCCCCGTATCATGTCAGGGAAGCTCTTTAGTTTCAGCAGGCACAGCGCCGTTACCCCGTTCTTTGTAGGGGTGCTAAGCCCCCGTATAAGGGCGGTTTTGTGTTAGAATTGCGCGGCTTTTTTAGTTGTGCCTCAGTTGGTTGCAGCTTTCGGTGCTGTGATCCGTATAATATTTTTGGAGTGTGACTAGACATGTCCAGAGTTTGCCAAGTTACGGGCAAGCGCCCGGCCGTGGGCAACCACCGTTCCCATGCGAAGAATGCTGTGAAGCGTCGCTTCCTGCCAAACTTAAAGTACCACCGCTTCTGGGTGGAGAGTGAGAGCCGCTTCGTCAGACTGCGTGTGACCACTAAGGGTATGCGCACTATCGACAAGCTGGGCATTGATGCCGTGCTGGCTGATATGCGTGCTAACGGCGTTAAGATCTAAGGGAGATTAGTGTCATGGCTAAGAAAGGTGGTCGCGAGAAGATCCGTCTGAATTCTTCGGCTGGTACTGGTCACTTCTACACTACGACCAAGAACCGCCGTACTACTCCAGGCAAGATTGAGATCATGAAGTACGATCCAGTGGTTCGTAAGCACGTGATCTACAAGGAAGGCAAGATCAAGTAAGATCAGCCTCCATTCTGGTAAGAAGATCTAAAGAGCCTAGCTTTGCAGCTAGGCTTTTTTTATGTCTGCGTGGTGCACGGGGCGTGAGTGCAGGGCTTGAGCGCGGGCGCGAGCTTGGACGGTGGCGAATAATTTTCTCAGAAGCTTCCAGCTGGCGCTGAGTTCTCTAAGATGAGGCTTGGTGGCGCTGAGCACTGGCTCAGCATGGCTCTGCATGGCTCAGTATGGTACTGCACGGCATGGCTCAGCATGGCGTGAGCAGAGTTGGTGCTGTGTGGTGCGCAAAGCTGCTGTTGATCGCAGCTGCCATCTCGGCGCTTAAGCTTTAGGTAAGGCTCATTGTGGGCTGACGTTTGTTGGAAGGAGGATTGTTGCTATGCCAGAGTTACCAGAGGTTGAAGTCACCAAGCGCGGTGTGGCGCAAGTGCTGTTAAACCACCAAATTAAGGACGTCTTTGTCGGCACGCGGCCGCTGCGTCAGCCTTTAAGCCCAGAGCTCAACAAGCTTGCTGGGGCTACCGTTACGGATATTGCGCGCCGTGGTAAGTACATCGTGGTTACGACCACGCAGGGCTCCTTGGTGATTCACTTAGGTATGACTGGCCACTTGCAAATCATTGCTAGTGATACCCCACGGGCTAAGCACGATCACTTTGAGCTGATGCTCGACTCGGGCATGAGCGTGCGCTTTAACGATACCCGCCGCTTTGGTCTCTTAGTGTATGTGCCTTTAGGCAGCGATCCTTATGAGCTTAAGATCCTCGCGGAGTTAGGCCCAGAGCCCCTTACTGATGACTTTACCCCTGAGGTGCTACTGGAGCGCTTGAAAAAGCGCTCCTGCTCCATTAAGCAGACCCTGATGAATTCACATGTAGTGGTGGGTGTAGGTAACATTTACGCCAGTGAGGCCTTGTTCTTAAGTAAGATCAGCCCTGAGCGTATGGCTCGTGATATCACTGCCGACGAGGCGGCGACGTTGGTAGCTAACATCAAGCAACTGCTGACTGCCTCCATTGCCAGCGGCGGTACCACCATTCGCGACTTTGAGGGCGCCGACGGCAAGCCGGGCTACTTTGTGCAGAACCTAAAGGTCTATGGCCATGGCGGTAAGCCTTGCCCTGTGTGCGGCACTGAGATTAAGCACATTGTGCAGGGTGGACGCTCGACTTACTTCTGTCCAAAGTGCCAGCATTAGCCCTTCACGCCGTGCCCCTGTGCTGGTCACTCTCTTCTTGCTCTTATCTTGGCGCCAGCGTTTGCTGGCGCACTTCTTTCTGGGGATAGCTTATACTAAAGCAAGTGGTGAGAAAGCTTATCCTGCTCCGAGCTGAGCTGAGCTGAGCTGAGCTTAGCTTAGCTTGCTGGGGTATCGCCTGTAGGTGCGCTACCTGTTTCTCAAGAGGTATCGGCGATGAAGACGCAAAACACCAAAGAAAAGCTGTGGCGTAAGTTAGAGGAGTTTAACGCAAACTCTGTTGATGAACTGACCCAATCACTGGGGCAACTGGTCTTTACTGACTCAGGTAGGATACGGACAAGACCTGCGGACGTTCCCATGGCTTTGATCTTGTCCTTTTATACCCGCAAGGGCAAGCTCCTTAAAGGAGCGGCAGTAGGATTTGGCATCAATAAGACCAGAGTGCGCCAAGATCTAAAGCATGAGGCAAATCCGCAGCAAACGTTTATCTTGCAGACGTAAAAGGTGTTGCGCTACGTTTTGCATGGTGCAGAGCAAGTCTTAATTGATGCTATCGAGGCCGAGGGCAAACTTACCTTTGGCAATCTGCTACAACAGGAGTTTTTCATCGAGGTAGTCGAGTTGTCTCCGCAGAAGGGAGAGAGTTCGACTTTTGGCGATCATGTCGCGCCAGCTTTTCGCCAATACTTAGAGCAGATCAAAAAGGAAGAGCCTGAGCTGCCTTTTCACTGGTTCTTCTCTGAGACTGACTCTGACGCCACAGAAGACGCTGCAAGTGATCGCGATGCCAGTGAGGCCCAAGCCCCTAAATCTATGTGGCAACGGCTGCTCGCCCTATTTAAGCCACATAAGAGCTAAAGAAGGAGCTTAGCCCCAAGCCTCAAGCTTCTCGTTGCTCTCATGCTTAGCGTAGCTCGCGCAGGTTAATCCTCGAGCAGGTGCTCTTGCTGCATCTTCCTGATGTTTCTACCTGCTGCACTGCCATACTTTACTGAAGCCGCTGCGGTGAGCTGAGCGGGGGCTCTGTAAGAGCAGCAGCCAGCCCCGTCACACACTTCCACCACCACCACCATCACCATCATTAACCAGAAGCAGTAGCCCTTGCTTAGCAGTGCGACCAAGCATGACGTCGCTTGCTTGAGCCAGCTGGTGTGGCGCCTGCCAGCCGCTACACTACGCTATGCGCCTCATAAGAGGAGTTAGTTATGAAGACGCAAAACGCAAAATCAGCTTTGTTGAAAAAGATCGATAGGATCGTCCCGACGCAAGCGGATCTCTTGGCTTCTGGGCTAGAAAGAGGAGTGTATACCACCTCGGGTGAACTTCAGCATGACGTTGATGTCTTAAACTTGCGGCTAATGCTGGCCTTCCGCGACGGTGTAACTAAAGCCGTGCTCGCCGCTCCAATTGATGTCGATTTTCAATTTGATGTGCCCGCTGTGATTCAGGATATAAAGGAGCATGGGGTGGGACGGGAGGTTTTTCGCATGCATACCCATGATGTTTTTACGGAAGTTGTGGGGATTATGATGCACGCCATGCTCGATAATGCCTTGGCCGAGGGTAAAGTTACCTTTAAGAGGCTCATGCACTCGGATGTTTCCCTTGACATGGTGGAGTGGGGCCCAGAGCAGGGAGCTCTTTCGCCTTTAGGACAGAAGCTGGCACCGCACTTACAGCAAGCTTTATTCAAGCTCCAACAAGAAAAACCGTTTACGCCTTTCTACTGGTTCTTTGCTGGCTTGAAATCAATTTCCCAGCAGTCTATTTTGAGCCAATTGCTGGGCTTGGAGCAAAAGGCTACAACCACGAGAAAACCCAAGTCTAAGCGCAAGAGATAAGCCCTCCGTAGAGTGCTGTCTCTCCCTGACCTCTGCCCTTCTGATCTTAGGCCCACAGCTGGCGCTCAACTAGGTGTCCGCGCGGCTACATTGTGATCGCGGTGATCGGGCCATTTTGGTGTGACATCTGCCTGTCGTTACGCTCTGTGCATCATAGGAGGAATTAGCCATGACGCCGCAAGTGTTAAAAGCGCTTTGGCAAAATACCTTGGTGAGTGGTTCTCTGCCCGAGTTAAATAAGAGCCTCGCCCAATATATGGAGGAAAGTGTCTTTGACGCTGCTGATGATACGCAGCCGCACCCTTGTGCCCAGCAATTGCGGCTAAAGATTTCCGTATCTAACCGCAATACAGGCGAAGAGCTAGCATCACTGGATCTGGACTTTGTCTGCGATGAGCCGAAAATCCTGAGTAGGCTTGGGGCGCAGGCCAATGGTCGGGAGCAGCTGCGCTTTCAGGTGAAAATGATCTTTACGCAGGTGCTGCGTCAAATGCTGTATGTCATTGTCGACCAAGTAGAGGTGAATGGGCAACTTACCCCAGAGAATCTGGCGTTGAGTCATATTGACTTGTTCATTTTTGATAGACTCATACTCAATAAAGAGCTTTCGCCTTTTGGGCAAGCTGCAGCGCCACGTTTACATCAGGCCTTAGCAACGCTCCAAATGGAGCATCCACTTTATCCTTTCTATTGGTTTTTTCCCGAATTGGAACCGTTTGCAGAGCTTGCGAGTTCCAGTGCACTGCGGGGCGGTGCGAGCCTACAGCACAGCAGTGCGCGTTCACAGAGCGGTCAAGGCCAGCGTCCACAGGCCAAAACCAAGAGAAAAACCAAGTCTAAGCGTAAGGCCTAAGGCCTCGGTAAGCCTCTCTTGATGCGCTCCTGCCCTCCTGCTCCCCTGCTGAGGCTAATTTCGTGCTACTTACTACTCTCTTCAGACCCTTTGCAAAGGATACGCTATGGTTGAAAGAACTACCATCGATGCCGAATTAGATTTGCGCGGCTGCTTTAGAGATGCTGGGCGGCGTCTGATTGATCGTATGGCGGAGATCGTTTTCGATCATAAAGAGGAGGAACGGGTTAAGGATATGCCAGTACAGGTGTTTGTGCTGGAGTTCTCCTTGGTCAATCCCAAGACAGAGGAGCCTTTAAAGACCCTTGAGGTGCCGCTGTTCCTCGATGTGTACAAGGTGCGCGCTGAGGCGCAGGAGTATGAGTATCCACGGCAAGCTTTTCAGGAGCTTGGTTTTGGCATTTTAGATACCACAGTGCTCAAATGTGCTTTCGAGTGCTTCAATGCTATTAACGAGGATGCATTATCGCGCCTGCCAGCCAAGCAACAGTTACAGTTCTCCAGACTGTACGTTGCCGTTAGCGAATACCAAAGTCCGCAGCCTCTTTCTGACATCGCGTTCTCGATGTTAAAACTCATGAGCAACGAAGCCCAAAGGGTCAAAAAGGAATACCCTGAGCTGCCTTATCACTGGCTCTTGAAAAGCGTTAAGCCTAAGTCTGGTAAGACCAGCAAGAGCAAAGCAAAAGCAAAGTCTAAGCGTAAGGGCTAAGCCCGCACGGCGGTACCTGAGTGCAGGTAGAGCACGCTCGTGCCTGCTATGGTGGTGCGCGGCGCGTGCGCGCGACGGTCTTAGCCTTTAGCCTTGAGCATTAGGCCTTAAGCCTATCTTGAATCCCAGCACTGAGCATGCGCTCAGTGCTGCTCAGTGCGCCCAGTATGGGTGCTATCTATAGGGTTAAAGTCCCGAACCAACCCCGCTGGTGGGAACAGTTAGTGAACTGCAAGGCGTCGAGTGGCGACACTCCCGCTGAAGAAAGCAGCTAGCAAAGTCGCGGCCTGACGAACAGGAACCGATTTAGGCAAACCGCAGTGGATTAGCTTGCTGAACATGGCGAAATCCAATAGCCAGACGTAACTGTGGATGTAAAGTCGGCAGGAACGAGGCGGAAGATAGCACTCTTACCTAGGGAGATCTTGCTAGTCGACGGAGGTCGATAGTAACAACGAATAGCAAGAAGTCAGCAGAGGCCATAGTAGCCGTGGAGTATGCGGTGAAGGGCCGAAT
>CASEBB010000017.1 GCA_949286015.1 uncultured Succinivibrionaceae bacterium
GGATGTGTGTACGCTGTGCTTGGCTAAAGCCCCAATACTAAATGTCGGCTAACCCCACTCTTACGAGTGGGGCATGCGCCGACAACTCTAGGTCAAAAGAGGACAGGGCGTGCTCATGCTGCGCCCGTGAGATGACCTTTAAGGAGTGGTAGGTGCTAAATACCGCGATGTTACCTACATCGTCATGACGGTGGATGTAGTCCTGTGCTCTTTGTACTTGGGAGGCTAAAGCCTGAGCGTCTGTGGTCGCAGCAAAAGGCAGGTCAGTGGCATTAAAGAGGAGGTCATCCTCATAGCACTCCTCACCCTCACCACAACCAGCCGCAGACGCGTCCTCATAAGCTGCGGCTGCCTGAGTTGCCTTTGGAGAGAGTACGGCCTTGGAGGAGTCTTGGCCGACGGAGCGATCAGAGCACACAGGGATAGCGATCAGTGGCAGCTCACTTTGCTTTAGCCACACCTGCATGCTCTGGTTTAAGAGCGCCAGTGATGGCACCACAAAGAGGATCAGGCCGCTGTGGGAGGTGGTGGTGGTGGTGGTGGTGAAGTTCTCGGCGATCTTTAAGGCGGTAAAGGTCTTGCCTGAGCCGCAGGCCATAATGAGCTTACCGCGATCGTACTGCGCAAAGCCGTTAAGCACCGCCTCTAGGGCGTCCTCTTGGTAAGGGCGCAGTTTATTTTTGGGTGCGCGGGTAAGCTGACCGGTATCGAGGAAATGTGACCAGTCCACAGCAAAGCGCACAAGGTCGGCAGTGGTGATGACATGGACGGGCTTTTCCTGCTCTTGTAACTCATGGCGGAGGTTTGCTGACCACTCATTGCTGGTGGCAATTAAGATGCGGTAGGCAAAGCAACTGCGGCTGGAGTTGGCAAGGAAGGAATCAACATCATGTTTAGTGATGGTGACGCCATCTTGGTAGAACTTACACTGGATAGCCACGAATGGTTGCGCGGCATGCACAGGGGCTCTTAAGGCGGCGACGAGGTCGATGCCACAATCATTAGTGGCGGTGTTGAGCTCAGGATGTGCCTTGGCCCAGTCGGGGTAGAGTTGCACGCGGCTAAACTCTTGGGCGTAGACGGGATCAAGCTGCAGCGCTTGCAGCATTAAGCGCTCAAAGCTGGTGCCTTGAGCGCGGGTATTAGCTGCTTGAGCGCGCATGGAGGCGAAAAGCTGCGCTAAGGCATGGCGCTGCGCAAACTCGTCGCCAACAAAGCTCGCCCCTGAGCTCGAATCTGAGCCAGAGCCCACGCCCAAGTCCACACCAGCGCAAGTGCCAGCTCCAACACCAGCGCCAGTGCTGGAGATAGAGGTATTAGCAGTGCTAATAGCAGTGGTGGTGTTATTAACCTCGGTCTGAGCTGTAGAGCCGAGAGTGCTCTGTGGGTGATGCATGTATACTCCTTGCCCCGCTGGGGGCGGTAGCGTTTTAAGTCCAAGGTCGTGGTCAATAACCACCGTGCCTATATCTCTGCGCCAGAGCTAACGGCTGAGGCGCTCACCAGTCAGGCTAAAAGCCAAAACTTAGGGGCATAACAGCTTCGTAAATATGCTGGCAAGCGGAGATAGGGCGGGTGCTATGGGGTGATATTGACCACCAGCTGTTGTTTACGGTGGTGATAACAAGGACGCGACAGCGGATACAGGTAACTGTTGCGCGGAGGCGTCCCATGGGAAAAGCACGCAGTAGCAGAGCGGTGAGGAGTGAGGTGCCACCACAGAAGAAGTGGTGGCATGCACCGTTTAGCAGGGCCTTACTTGTGGCGCTTGCCCTTTTGCTGCGCGCGCAGCTCAGCTGCGGTCTTGCGGCCATTCGATGTCATGTAGATGACGTTGTCAGCACCGAAGAGGGCTTGCAGGCAGGCCACGGGGCCTAAGGCCACGGCATCGCTGATGGTCAGAGGGCGTGGCTGTGGCTGCGGCTTTTGCTTTGGGGTAGCGCGAGCCTTACGTGGCTTTTGAGGCGCAGGCACCTGCTGAGGGGTTAAGGCGAACTCGACGTCGTCGCTGTCGCGCTCGAGGTCGCGGTTGTGGCTGTTATCAGAAAGGGACATAGGCAGCTCCTTTGGGGTTAGGGGAGTGACGTTTGGTTGGTATGGGTAGTGGAGGCGAGAGTGGCTTAGGGAATGTGATTGGGATTGGGATTGGGAGTGCGCTTAAGGAGTGGAGTCTTCTTAGGGCTCTTGGGGAGTGGTCTGAGAGTGGCGTCATAAGTGGCAACAGCCTCAGGGCTGGCCGAAGTAGCAGGAGTGGAGGGAGTGGTAGGGGTGGCTAGAGAGGCGGCGGTGGCTACTTCTTCTTGTTTTTGGCAGGGGAGATAGGCTTACCACCGGCGTTGACGTAGATGACGTTGGTGCACTGGAAGATGGCCTGTAAGCAGGCCTCAGGGCCCCAAGTGACGGCATCGACGCGTGGGAGGGGCTTGGTATCCTGCTTTTTGGAGACGCGTGGCTTGCGAGGCTTTTCTGGCTCAGGCACCACTTGAGGGGTTAAGTAGAACTCGACGACATCGTCGTCGAGGTCTTGGCTGTTATCAGACAGAGGCATAGGCTGACTCCTGCTTAAGGTTGGTTAGGAAAGGAACTTGGTACAGAGGGAGCGGTGAGGAAGTGGTGAGGGAGTAGCGTCAGTGACGTCTTAGCCAGCTGCGGGAGTGAGTGCGGACGGCCTCTAACGCTTGTGCTTGCGGCCCTTTGGGGAGTGCGAACCAGCGGGTGCGTCGGCACTGATGTAGACGACGTTGGTGCACTTAAAGATGGCCTCGAGGCAGGCTACGGGGCCCATGGACACGACATCGAGGCGTGGGAGGGACTTAGTCTCCTGCTTGGGGTGCGCTGCGCTGGTCTTAGAGGGGCGAGGCTTTTTGGACTCTGGCAGCAGCTGCTGTGGGGTGAGGATGAACTCGAGGTCGTCACCGACGTCGGTGTCGGTGGGGTTGTGAGCTGAAAGGGGCATCGGTATCTCCTTTTTTGGGGGGGTTGGAAAGCACGCGGTTGCATCTGGAGAAGGGAGGCGGTATGGAGACGGCGCAGGGGCGCGGGAGCGAACTAGGTAGCAGCCACGGCTGCCACATACGTCATGAAGGACGTCTGGGGACGCCGGTTACAGGAAGAAGAGGGCAGTAAAGTCAGAGGAAGTGGCAACAGAAACAACTTGAGAGGTGGGCCTTGGGCGCCGATGCGCGGGCTATAGAAATAGCTAAGTTAAGCAACAGCACCACAGGTCACACCGCATCACCACGCCCGTCGACCACCACGCCCACATCCACAACCACGTACACGTCACAACCGCACTTGCACACCGCCAGCGTGTGCTTAACAACACTCTATCCCCTGCTTTTTGGTCAAAAGGCCCGCAAAAGTGACGCGTAATTACGTATCTAGAGTAGACATATAGCGCTTAAGGCTTATTTATGCGGAAATATGGCTCTGGCAAGCTTGGTAAGAACAGCCTCATGACCGCGCAACAAAGTATGACCGTGCTGGGGGATGGGCATAAAAAGTTAGAAAAATGCGCTTACAAGGGGCAAAAGCTCTATTTTCACGTGAAACAACGGTGTTTTTTAGTGATTTTGCGAGGTGGGCGGGAGCTTTGGCATGGATTATGGCGTGGTGGGGGTAACTGGTTTTGAGGCGTCAGGGGTAGTTTGGGGGAAGGGGCTTTTGGTAGTGGTTTTGGGAACATGGCGCCTGCGGCGCTGATCTCAAAGGGAGCACAGCTTAAGCAGCAATCTCTGCTCAGCCCCCCCAAAGTAAGGGCGCCTGTGGCGCCGATCTCAAAGGGAGCACAGCTTAAGCGGAGCTCCCTGCGCAGCCACGCGGAGTGAGGGCGCCTTGCGGCGCTGATCTCAAGGGAAGCACAGCATAAGGGGCGCTATCTGCGTTGCCACACGGAGTAAGGGCGCCTGCGGCGCTGATCTCAAGGGAAGCACAGCATAAGGGGCGCTATCTGCGTAGTCACTCGGAGTAATAGCGCCTAGCGGCGCTTACCACAAGGGGAGCAAAGCTAAAGCGGTACTCCCTACGCAGCCACTCAAAGTAAGGACGCCTGTGGCGCCTATCCTTAGGAGCTTAGGGCCTACAACCTTAAGCATTAATCGCAATCACCGAGGCCATGCGTCCCGTCACATGCGCCTTACGGTACGAGTAAAACAGCGTGCTCTGCGCAAAGGTATCAAAGCGACCACCATACACATACCCCACCGCACCAGATCTCTGTAGTGTCAGCACCGCCAACTCGTAAATGTTGCACAGGTGCTTGCCCTCAATCTTGAGGTACTTGATCTCACCAAAAACCGGATCCTTTACCACCTCCATAATGGTGGTATCCGTCTTCATATGCGTCTCCGGTAAGGACGCATCCAGCGGCGCTCCCATAGGGTTGCTCAAACTGCACGACGGCGTCATACACGTAGTCACCGTAGTCGAGCTAACCTTATGCTCCTCTAAAGAATTAGGATCAGGGTTGGCTAAATTCACAGGGATCCTGCCCTGCAACACAGCAGACGTGCCCTCAATACTAAAAGCACTGCTGGCAATAGTAGGTGCCACCGATGGTAGCTCAGGGTTGACCACCATACGGTCAACAAAGGCCTCCGCATAAGGCGCATACTGCTGCACAAAGATGTCACGCACATCATCACCCACCACAAACGAGCGGGGGCCAATCGCAGGGCCTAAGTAAGTGACAATGCGCTCCCGCTGCGCGCCCAGCTCCACCATTTTCTCTACGGCGTTAGCAATGATGCCTGAGGCAATACCACGCCAACCACAGTGCACCGCCGCAACAACCTGCTGCTCTTCATCACACATCATCAGAGGTAAGCAGTCCGCCGTCATCACCGCTAAGGCCACCCCCTTTAACTTGGTGACAATGCCATCACAAGGGAAGACCTCTTGCTCGACGTTATTCTCGTCGACAATCATGACCTGATTAGTGTGGTTCTGATCCATAAAGCACAAGTGCTGAAAACCAAAGTCGTCACGCACCTGCTGGCGGTTACGCGCCACATTTAAAGGATTGTCGCCCACATGGTAGGCCATGTTAAAGCTATCAAAAGGAGCTGCGCTCTGGCCGCCCAAACGTGAGGTCACAAAAGAGGTAAACGGGCCTTCGAAGCAGTCGACGAATACGTAACGCCCTTTGAACAAAGCTCTCTGTACGGCTTCCATCAGCTGTTGAGACTTGATTTGTTCTATCTGCTGATCTCTATCACTCACGTTTGGAGTCCACTCAAAAGCTCCGTCGAGGCTACGGAGGAATACACTTGTCTCAAAGGCTACAGGGTAAGCGCTGTGCTTACGCGCGCTGTTAGATTAGGCAGTGCCAGTAAGCATGTGCTGAAGCTGTAGGTTGCAGGCCATAACAATGGCTTGGTGCCTCGAAAAAAGCATAGCGACGTACCAGTTGAAGCGGGGCTGGCGCCAGCTTGAAAGGAGTGATCCCGTGGCCACGGGTAAACAGACAAAAAACGAGTTTTTGGCTGTGTAAGAGCCTATCTTAGCTGTGAAAGGGGGCTATGGTGAAGCGTTAGCGTGTTTTTGTGAGCTGCAACGCAAGTCACATGCGGCGTAAAAAAGGGTTTTGTCGCGTTGCGGGGAGCGATGGTAAACGCCGCGTACTGGGGGTGGCTGGTGCTGAGTCCAACACCTCGAGATGAATGGTATTCTAGCCTGAGCCTACCTTTAAGATAGCTCACGCATTGTTGCCCTAAATGCAGTCATCTCTTAGGTCAGTCAGTCAGTCAGTCGTTCCTTAGCGGCGCCAGCCCACTTGGAGTAAAAGGAGTTGGTGATAGTAGCCACCTCATAAAAGCGTGCTAGCGGCGCGGGCAGCAGCTTATCAAGGAGTGAGTCTAATAAGCCCCATGCTCAGCGTAGTCCGCACGCAGCAGCTCAATTAAGTGCTGCATCTCCGCTGGAAGAGGCGCGTCAAAAGCCATGTGCTCACCGGAAACAGGGTGCTCAAACTCAATGTGGCTCGCATGCAGCGCCTGATGGCGGTAGTTATTTAATGCCGCATCCAGCTGCTCACTAGCACCTGCGATGTGCTTAATACGACGGCCGCCATACTGCTGGTCACCCAACAGTGGGTGGTGCAAGTAAGCCATATGCACGCGAATTTGGTGCGTGCGGCCCGTCTCTAAGCGCAGCTTAATGCGGGTGTGCGCTCTAAAGTGCTCCATAACCCGATAATGCGTCACCGCCTCGCGGCCCATGCCCTCAGGCATCACCGCCATACGCGTGCGATTATTGAGGTCACGGCCAATGGGCGCGTCAATCGTACCGCCAGCAGTGAGCTCACCATCGACAATAGCCTCATACTCACGCACCACCAAGTGCTTGCTGATGGCCTTAATGAGCTTGTGCTGCGCCACTTGGCTTAAGGCAATGACCATCAGCCCAGAGGTGTCCTTATCGAGACGGTGCACGATGCCCGCACGAGCAAGTGTCGAGGTCTGTGGGAAGTGATAGAGCACCGCATTCATAACGGTGCCGTCTTTTACACCGGCACCAGGGTGTACCACAAAGTCGATAGGCTTATTAATCACCAGCACATCGTCATCGTGGTAAACGATATCAAGAGGTAAATCCTGTGGCTTGGCGTCCAAATCCTCAGGCTCAGGCATCTTTACCAGCAGGGTTTGGCCTGCACTGACCTTAAAGCTGGCTTTAGTTTGCACGGTTCCATCAACACTGACTTGGCCCTCGTCAATCAGGGTGCGCAAAGCACTGCGGGAGTAGTCAGCGATCATGCCGCCTAAAACCGCATCCAAGCGCTTGCCATGAAACTCGTCACTGACCTGTAGCGTAATCTCTGCGCCCATGTGTTGTGGCTCCTGTCTGATGCACAAGGAGGACGCTTACCCTAGGGTAGTGCTGTGCACCGGCTGGGTACCTTGCACCGGCAGTGCAGCCTGCACCTACCGTGCACTTAGGGAAGCTTACTCCTCAATGGTGGGGTGTTGTGCGCTAACCCCTTAATAGGGGTGTACCAAGGGGATACAAGGGGCGTTAGCTGGGACAAAGCCCCTTTCCCTTAGCGCAACAGCTGTAATCCTACTCCCCACTTAATGGCCGCTCATAATAGCAAAAAAGCCCTTTGGATAGCGCTTGACCTGCCAAAGATTAGCCCAGCTCTATGGGCTAACCTCACCACTTACCACAGGACAGCAGCTGTACTCTCCTTACTTGCGCCAATGGGGCACTTGAGCAGCAACAGCAACAACATCATCACAACTAAAAGCCGCCGCCACAATAAGATCACAGGCCCGCCACCACCACCACAGCAAACAGACTAAGGCCCTGACGTCGCGTAGTTGCGGCTGATCTTTCCCCAACCGCGCAGGTACGGCTTTTACATGAGAGTGGCTCTACTTACGACTCCCCCTCAAGGGTAAGACGCTAGCCTTAAAGCTGAGTGTACCCACAGCTCCAGCTTTAGTGTGGATGCTATCGCTCCTGACAGTAGTGAGCGGTTGGGGTACGACGCTAACTGGCACAACTTAGTTTACCTTTTAGGTCACTACTTTTGGGCGTTATCACGCTCTGCCAAATTCCCTCTTTTATTTTCTCACTCATTCCTAGTCACAACAGTTCCGCTGTTGGTGCTGGCCATGCTTGTTAGTGAGCGCTCTAATTCTAAACACAACATACAAGTAACAGCAGCTCTTACTGTGCTGACAAGACACAGCACCAGATGTAGAGCGATGTCCGGCGTGCACCTTTGCCTTTGCGCAGTGGTGTCCTATTTGGCATCTAAGAGTGCACTGTTACTTGTTTCTGCGCCTCAACGTGCACATCACCCTTAGCTTTGCCCATGTATCCCTCAGCACCTGATTCCATCGATCCGCAAGCTTTGCTAGATGAGCTGTTTCCTCTGTGTCGCTCCTTAAGTGGCTATGGCTACGATCAGTCTCTGGAGATCTTAGGGCGCTACATCCCATTTAAGATCGAGGAATACGCCAGTGGTAGCAAGGTATTTGACTGGACAGTGCCACCACGTTGGGAATTAGAGCACGCCGTCTTAAAAGACAGCCATGGCCGTGTCATTCTCGATGCGGCAGAGAATTCCTTACAAGTGCTCAACTACTCGCAAAGCTTTCAGGGCAGAATCTCGCGTGCGGAACTTGATGGCCACCTCTACTCTGACCCAACGCGACCGCAGCTCATACCTTATGTCATGAGCTACTATAACGACCGCTGGGGCTTTTGCTTAAGCCATGAGCAGCGCCAGAGCCTTACTGACGACTGCTACGAGGTCGACATCGCGGCGCGTAAAGTAGCGGGCACGATTAAGGTAGGCGTCTGCGACCTGCAAGGAAAAAGCGAGCGCATTGTCCAGCTGTCAAGCTATCTGTGCCACCCGAGCATGCTCAACAACGAGCTCTCGGGCCCGCTGGCACTGGTTTACCTCTATCACCTCTTACGGGCGCAACCGGAGCGCTACTACACCTACCGCTTTGTCATTAATCCAGAGACCCTTGGCTCGCTGTGCTACATCTCCGCGCATTTTACGGAGCTGCAGGAGCGCTTGGAGTATGGTTTAGTACTCTCCTGCCTGTGCAGCTATTACAAAAACGGGCGCGGCAAAGAGACCATTAACCCGCTTGATTTGCGAGCGCTAAACAACTTAGAAGCGCAGGCACGCCTCTATCCACAACAAGAGGCCTCACAGCCGCAAACACAAGGCACGCCGCCAGAAAACTCCACTATTAGCGCTACCCCACAGCCAGATGCCTTAAAACAGCAGTACTTTAAGCTGCAGCAACAGCTGCAACAGCAGCTGCAAGAGAGCATCAATCCTAACTTTTTGCCAGTGACACTGAGCTTTAAGCGCACGCGACAGAGCGTAGTGGACGAGCTGCACTTTGTGTTTGACCAGCAGAAGCAGCAAAAGCTACAGACGCTAGACGCTAACGCGTCCCTAGCCTCTCAGGGCATCGGCTCAAGTCTGAGCAGCAGGATGTCGCAGCGCAGTAATGCGGAGGCTGGTGCAAATAGTCCTGACACGCTGCTGGCGCAAAAGCTTACCCACCAGAACGAGCCACGCTTGCTCAAGCAATGGCAGAAAGCCCTCTGCGGCGATGATCTCTGCTACACCCACGGCATCTACAGCAAAAAGCGCCTCTTAAGCGATGAGGAGCGCATGGCGCTCTACCTCTTAAAGCGTCATGACTACGGCACGCAGCATGGCATCTCCAGCGCCATGCTCGATCAGGTGCTGCCTTTAAGTCAGGCCTATACCTTTGCCTACAGCCGCCCCATTGATCAGTTTCTAAGTCAGCTGGCACACAGCCAAGGTGACAGCGTCAGCTTGCAACGCTTTGCACTCATGGGATCAGATGAGCGCCAATACAACTCTCCATGCGTCAACCTGCCGGTAGTACAGGTTACCCGAGTGCAGTTTGATACCTATCCGGAGTATCACTCCTCAGGGGATAACCAAGAGCTCTTTGCGCTTGACAGTGTTCTTGATGCTGCGCTGAAGATCTGGCGCTTTTTGCAGCTTTACGAGCAACAGCAGCACAAGTTTATCTGTCAGGTGCTAGGAGAGCCGCAGTTGGGTAAGCGCGGCTTATACCCTGACCTGCACAGTGACTTCGGCAATAAAGAGCAGTACGAGCGCAATGAGCGCGCCTTACAGCAAGTGCTGACGGTACTGAGCTTAAGTGACGGCTCGTTTACTTTTGACGAGCTGCAGCAAAGTGCAGGCTGCACACCTTTTGAGCTGTCGAGCTTAATTGAGAAGCTGCAACACCACGGTCTTATCAAGTAGCAGCACAGGCCCTTGAGTATTAAGAGCAGTGCTGTACAGTACGGCACTGCCTCTAAAAGAAACGCAAGCAAAGACATCATATGAGGTGAGCTACTCTTGCTGCTTTGCAGCTTGTAAGAGACCTGCACCGCCTAGAGGTTGCTCTGCTGTAAAGCAATGGGCAAATACGTGAGGAAACAATGGCTAACACCACACCAGAAACCTTTTTACAGCAGCTGCAAGAGATCTTTACAGGGGTGCAGCTTAGTATGGACACGCAACTGCAAGAGCTGCCTAACTGGGACTCGCTGGCGCTGGCACTTCTCCTTAATCTGCTGCGTGGGCAGTATGGCTGTGAGGTGGAGTTACATCAGCTGTTAGGGTGCAAGACACCGCAGGATCTGTGGCAGCTGATACAGGCGTAGTATCAGTACAGGTACTTGAGCTGAGTAGACATCACCATCACCTGCAACGCTAAAGGCTTTAGCTCAAGGGGCAGCACAGGCAGACAACCTGATCGCAGAGAGGGTCAGAACTTTTGGTAAATCTTAGCAGAAACCCCACTAATCACCCCCTATAAAAGGTAGGCTCTGCGTGCCTTACTACCCTCAGGGTAAAGGTGCTAAAGCGCCCTATCTCCAAGTGATCACGATGCCAATCATTACCAAAAGTGCTCTCCCTCTTTTAGAGGGGGGCTATTGGATCCCCCTATTACCCGCTGTACTTAACGGTGCTAAAACGCTTATCTCTAAGGATAGAGCGGCTTACAAGCAACGTCATCAGAGAGGGTTAGAACTTTTGGTAAAAACAAGCAAGAGCCCCCTAAGACTCACCCTCTTTAGAGGTAGGTCTCGGCACGCCTTTATACCCTCAGGGATAAGGGTGCTAAAGCACTCTATCGCTAAGTGATCGCGAGGCTAATAATTACCAAAAGAACTCTCCCTCTGTTATGGGGCTATATTGAAGCACCCTATTACCCACTGTGCTCAACGGTGCTCAAACGCTTATCTATCAGGACATGGTGCTTACAAGCAACGTCATCAGAGAGGGTTAGAACTTTTAGTAAAGTACAACAGTGCTCCTGCACTTAAATGGCGTCTAACAGTGCCGTTTCTGAGCACTGCACAGTAATGCACTGCGCAGCTGTTACTGTGTTCTTACTCCCGACACGGCCTCACCACAGGTAAAAGCAAACACCCGCTTGGTGCTAGTGCAGATGCAGGCCACTTCTAAACACAACACCCACCCCCCTTACCCATGGCTACTTTTACCCGAGAGCAAGTACTCACCCTCTTACAAGAGTGCGGCGTCAAAAGCGGTGACACGCTCTTAGTCCACAGCGCGCTGTTAAGCTTTGGCCTGCCTTCCGATCCCCTCTTTGATCTCGACGGTTACTGGTACGATATCCTGCGCACCGCCGTAGGCCCTACCGGCACCCTCGTCTTCCCTGCCTTTAGTTATTCCTACTGCAAAAAGCAAAGCTTTGATGTGCTCAAGACCATGTCCACGGTCAGCAGCTTAAGCAACTACTTGCTGCGAGACAACTTAGCGCTGCGCGAGCAAGATGTAAGCGGTAAGGAAAGCCAAAGCAAGGCCCCAGCCTACACTACCTTTATTCGTAGTGGTAAAACGGCGCTCTACCGCACACTTGATCCTATCTTTTCCTACATCATTGATGCGCCGCAAGCGCCAACTCAGCTTTTTAGTAACGTCTGCTTCGACTATGGTGCTAACAGCATCTGCGACTTTTTACTGCAGCAAAAGGCCCGCTATCTCATGCTGGGGCCATGGCTGTACTTCACGTTAATGCACTGCGTCGAGCAAGATATGCAGACGCCTAATCGCTTCTTAAAGCCGTTTGCAGGCACCATGGTGATTGGTGACAGCGCATATCACAGCACTCAGTACTTCTACTGCCGCTACAACGTACCAGCAACGACAATTTTAACGAACAAGGTAGATGACCTTGTCGACGCTGAAGTAGCTGAGGGTATTGCGTCGCTGCAGCCGCTGGGTAATAACCGTGTGCTGTCGGTGCTGGTACAAGACCACCTCGATTTCTACCGCAAGCAACTGCAAGCAGCCCCGTGGTTCCTCTTACAGGGCCCTGCGCAAACGCGAGAGCAGATGGAGGCACAAGCGCCTGACATCTACCACCAAGAGGTACGCCGTGAGTGCTATCCCGCCATAGCGCTGCGCACTCTAAAGTCAGCTACTGAGGGATCGCTGCCAGCAAAGGCGGAGTAGTACACGCCCCATCTTACGATCACGCTTGTAGTGGACGCAGGCTGTTAGTAGCGACTGCTACATGACCACTGCTAAACAGCACACCCTTTAGCGGCTGACGCCGCATCGCAAAGGTGGAACAGGGACAGTGGCCGGTCTTAGTCCGAGGGGCAGGGGCGATGACCACGTGACCGGTGCTACAAAGAAAGCTCCCCAGCGGCTGACGCCGCCATCTTCAAGGTAGGTCAGGGACAACTCCTCTACTTTTCCCCATACGCACTGCTCCCTACTCTTTTTCTAAACACACACCCACACGTAACACAGGAACGCTGGCCATGGCCCACTGTTCTTTTCAGCACGTCCAACTCAAAACAATCGTCTCCGTCGTACCACCAACAAAGGTCGATTGCAGCGCCAGCAAAGAGTTTTTCGCCTCCGAGCAGCTCTATGAGCGCAATAAGACAGTCTTAGGCCTCGGCGAACGCTATGTGGTCACCAAAGAAGATCAGCTCACCTCTTTGGATTTAGGCTACGCCGCAGTCAAGAGCCTCCAAGCAAAAGCCAATCTCGACTTAAGTAAGATCGAGGGCTTAGTGGTCGCCACCAGTACCCCTGCTTTTATCAATCCCGCCGATGCCTTTGTCCTGCAAGGACGCTTAGGGCTTCCAGCCAGCACCTTGTGCTATACCCTCACCGGACTTGCCTGCAACAGCTTTTTGCTCTCACTTATCAATGTCGCCAGCCTCATCGAAAGCGGTGCCATTAAAAACTGCCTCCTCGTCTGCACCGATGCCTGCAGCACCGACAGCAGTGAGTACAACATCCACCACTTCAGCTTTGCTGATAGTGCCAGCGCCATCTTGCTGGAATACACCCCCGACGTGCGGGACATGAACTTTGTTACCCACACGCAAGGTGAGCTCTATGAAAACTTCCTTGCCCCTGCTGGTGGTAAGCACATCCCTATTGAGGCGGACATCGTCAATCGCGTCGAGATTGACCCTAAGGGCAATGAGTGGCGCCTGTGGGACGATCTCATCGATAGCATGCAGGTGCTGGCCTTTGTCACGCGCAGCATGCCCAAGATCATGCAGGAGCTTTTGGAGCTAACGCAGCTTACTTACGACGATGTGGACATGGTCGCAGTCAATCAGACAAATGCACTCTACATCCACACTGTAGGACAAATGGCTAAGGTGCCGCGCAACAAGCTGTGCACCGCACAGACTTTTACGCGCTACAGCAATACCGCCTCTGGCAGCGTACCTCTGGTGATTTGTGACCAGATGCAGGGCTTGGGGCAATGCCTCTTTATGAGCAGCGGTATCGGCTTAGTAGCGGCGGCTGGACGTATCAACTTACAGGGCGTGCAGAACTTTGGCGTGGAGGTGATGCCAGAAGTACCAAAGAAGCGTAGCCGTGCGGAGGAGATTGAGTACTGGGTGCAGCGCTTCCATCAGATCAATGGCTCATAGGATCAATGGCTAAGGCGCCACACCACCGCACCGCTAGCGGACGCTTGAACCGTAAGAGTAAGCGCGCACTAAGCAGAACTGCGCTGGGAAGTACCACCTGACGCTAACAGCGCCCGCCCCTACAGCCAGTTGCTAGCAAAGCCACCGCTCTTTGCGAGCGGCAGCTACTGCTGATGCTTTTCACCATAATCACCACCTCCTCTACAACTCTGCTGTGTTTGCCTATGTTTGCCCCATCCACTGTCCCCGATAGCGCCATTGCTTTGCAAGACAGTAGTCTTGAGCTCACCTACGGGCAGCTTAAAAAGCTCACTACCACGCTACCACCGCGCTCGGTGGTGCTGCTGGTAGCACCAACTACTACCGCTGCGGCTGCGTCTATTCTCACCTGCTTAAGAGAGCAAGTGGTGGCACTCCACTGCTCCAATAAAAACAGCGCGGCAGTCTTAGCACAGCTGGCGCACAACTATCAGGTTGACGCCATCATCTCCCCTGAGGAAGTTCTCACTGAGCTCAAAAAGATCTGTACCTTTACGCAGACGTTGACCTTGGTAGGTGACTTTACGGTAGCCAAGCTTCCCGAGCACCCTCAAGTGCCTGTATATGAGCACTTAGCGCTACTCTTACCGACCTCAGGTTCCACGGGCTCAAGCAAGTATGTGCGTATCTCCTACGAGAACCTCACTCTGCACGCTGCGACCCTTGCCGACTACCTGCACCTCACGCCACAGGAGCGGCCGCTCTTGAGCTTACCGCTCTTTTACAGCTACGGCGTCTCTATTCTCTTAAGCCACATTCACGTGGGTGCCACCGTAGTCTTAACCTCATCATCGGTAATGCAGGCGGAGTACTGGCACTTCCTCAAAGATAAGGACATCACCTCCATTAGTGGTGTCCCCTACTCCTACGCTATGCTGCTGCGCTTAGGCTTTACGCGCCAAACCTACCCGCACCTCACAGCCATGACGCAGGCTGGTGGCCACTTGCCAGCGTCTCAGCAGCAAAGCCTTGCTACCTACGCCAAAGAGCATGGTATCCGCTTTTATGTCATGTATGGCCAGACCGAGGCCACCGCTCGCATCTCCTACTTAGAGCCAGAAAAGGCCGCAAGTAAGCTGGGCTCTATAGGTAAGGCTATTGCCCATGGTGAGCTCTACCTTGTAAATGACAAGCAAGAGCGTATCACCACGCCGCATGAGGAAGGTGAGCTCATCTATAAGGGGCCTAATGTCGCTCTTGGCTATGCCTCTAAGGCGGAAGACTTAGCACTCGGAGATGAATGGCAGGGAGTGCTGCATACGGGAGATGTTGCCTACTGTGATGAGGACGGCTACTTCTTTATTACGGGGCGCCTCAAGCGCTTTATCAAGCTGACGGGACAGCGTACCAGCTTAACCTCGGTGGAGGATATCTTAAGCCAGCAGTATCCACAGCTGCTACTGGCTGCCGGAGGTAGTGATGACCACCTCAAGGTCTACATTACCCAAGACAGCTTGCAAGAGAGCGGCGTGACGACGAGCGATGTACTGATGTTTTTGCACCATAGGCTGAGTGTGCATCCCTCCCTGATGGAAGTGAAGGCGATAGAGCAGATGCCGCTCAATGACAATAGCAAGATCAGCTACAAGAAGCTAGAGGAGCTCTAAATGCACGACCATGATCAGACTGCTCCCTTAAGCACTGATTCCTTAAGCGCGGTAGCAGCGACCTCCAAGGGAGCAGCCGCGCAGCAGGCTGGGCCCTATGTCCTCAGCGCAGTGGAAAAGGAGGCGGTGCTCTTTCCTCAGCTGCAGGAGCGCCTTGCTTTTCATTACGCACACTGTCCCGAGTACGCGCGCATACTCAATACCTTTGGTGTGAAGCTAGAGAAGCTGACAAGCATTGCTGAGCTGCCTTTTTTACCGGTAGCGCTGTTTAAGCGCCTCAAGCTGTGCTCGGTGCCTGATAGTGAAATCTTTAAGGTACTGCGCTCCTCGGGCACGTCAGGACAGATGCCGTCGCGGGTGTTTTTAGACCGCACCAATGCGCTGCAACAGCAAAAGACGCTGGTGCAGATTGTGACCTCCTTTCTGCAACAGCCTCGGCTGCCCATGCTCATTATTGATACGCCGACGGTGATTCAGGATCGTAAGTCCTTTTCAGCGCGTGGTGCGGGCATCTTAGGCTTTTCGCTTTTTGGTGCCGATAGGACGTATGCGCTAAAGGAGGACATGAGCTTAGATCACGAGGCGATTGACGGCTTTTTACAGCGCCATGCGGGGCAGCAGATTCTGCTTTTTGGTTTTACTTTTGTGCTGTGGCAGTACCTGTGTGAAGCTCTACGCCGTGAAGAGCAGAGCATTGACCTGTCGGGGGCGGTAGTTTTTCATGGTGGTGGCTGGAAGCGCTTAGTGGGCACGGGTGTGAACCGCGAGCGGCTCTATACAGCGCTGGCAGAGACGTGCCACATTGCCCCGCAAAACATTCATGACTACTACGGCATGTCAGAGCAGACGGGTACGATTGCGGTGGAGTGTGAGTATGGGCACCTGCACTGCTGTGACTTAAGTGAGATCATTGTGCGCAACCCGCTGACGCTTAAGGAATGTGCGATGGGAGAGAGTGGCGTGATACAGACGATATCTCTGCTGCCGTCGTCGTATCCTGGCAACTCCATCCTCACGGATGATGTAGGCGTGGTCTTAGGCTGTGATGACTGCCCCTGCGGGCGTAAGGGTAAGTACTTTAGGGTAGAGGGGCGGTTACCGCAGGCGGAGCTAAGAGGATGCTCGGACACGTACCAAGTGCCACACTAAGAGCACCTGCCAAGCTCATAGCTCCCTGCGGCGCTTATCTCTAAGAAGAGTGTGAGCCGTGGGCTTACCCTCGAGATAGTGGCCTATAGCGGCGCTAAAGACGACGCTGCCGCGTCCTATCTCTAAGGTAATGGGCCGCGCTCACTGCTACCACCAAGAGCGCACACCACAGAATGCCTGCGGCGCTTACCTCTAAGAAGAGTATGAGCCGTTGGCCTACCCTCGAGATAAGGGGCTCGCGCGGTGTTCAATACGGCGCTACAGCATCCTATCTCTAAGGCAGAGGGAAAGCTCCTGCTACCACCGAGTACGTACACCACTGAGCGCCTGCGGCGCTTACCTTAGAGGTGACCATAGTCCTGCTTGCCCTTAGATGCAGGTGACAGCAAAACCTTACGCCTTCGCCTTACCACCCACCACGATCACCACAAAACACCATGAACACCACCGCTAGCGCCTTAGAAGCACAACTCACATGGCAAGTAGGCGACTTCGCCACCTTGCTTACCATCAAAGAGCAAGGCATCACCCCCTTGCCTCTCTTCTCCCCTCTCGTTAAAGATTTCCTCAGCGCATGGTCAGAGCTCTTAAGCACCTGTCAGCCCTCCCTGCCCGACTTACGCGCCCTCGGCTTCTTTTTGCGCCGCCGTGCCATCGAGCACATGCAGCTTGCTTATGAGGGCTTAGCCAAACGCGCCTTAGGCGTGGGTGTGGTCTTTCACTCCAGTCCCTCCAATGTGCCGACCAACTTTGCCTACTCCTTTGTCATGGGCATCTTAGCAGGCAACTGCAATCTGGTGCGCTTACCCAAGAAGCCATTTCCGCAGGTGGACATGATCTGCGCCCAGCTAAACGAGCTTCTCTCCCATGAGACGTTTGCGGCGCTTAAGCCCTACTGCTTGTTCTTTAGCTGTGCCTCGACACCAGAGGCTTTGGGGCCGCTGTCAGCAATGAGCAAGGCCAGAGTGATTTTTGGTGGCGACGACAATATCCGTAAGCTGCACTCCTATCCCCTGCCCCCAGCCGGACGCGATCTGGCCTTTGCCGATCGTTACTCACTGGCGGTGCTGAACGCTGCAACTTACAACGCCACTGCAGAGAGCGACCAAGTACGCTTAGCGCAGAGCTTTTTTCAGGACACCTACCTCAATGACCAAAACGCCTGCTCGTCACCAGCGGCTGTGGTGTGGGTAGGCACGAAAGAGGATTGCACCCAAGCTGCAACGGTGTTTTGGCAAAAGCTGCATGAGCACCTGCATACCCAACCATATGCACTGCAAACCCGTCCCGCGTTGAGCAAGCTGGAGCAGGTAATGGTGGCAGCGGCAGAGAATGAGGCTGGTACTCTGGAGGTGGCTGCTGGCAGTGATGAGGTGATCACACGGGTACAGCTGCACACGGCAAAGTTTTCTCTGAAGCGCTATAAGGGCAATAGCGGCCTGTTTTACGAGCTTGCAGTGCAGAGCCTTGAGGAGATCACGCCGCTGATTAGTGCTGATTGCCAGAGTCTCTTGTACTACGGCTTTAGTGGTGGGGAGTTACGAGAGATGGTGGTGAGTAAGCGTTTAGTGGGGATTGATCGCATTGTGCCGATTGGGCAAGCGTTGCGCTTTACGCCAGTGTGGGATGGCATTGATATGATTGCGGCGCTGAGTCGACAGGTGGCGGTGCTGTAAACACAGCAAGAGCGAACGTCTCAGCTCAGGGTAAAGGCAGGTACGTCACAGCACCTCTAGGGGCATTACTCTGAATGGTAGCAGTGCAGGCTAAGCGCAAGGAAGGTGCCTCACCTTATGGTTATGGTAGCAGCTGCTGAGGCTGCTGTCTGAGGCGCCTCTCGGCGCCCTATCTCAAGGTGATTGGTAAGGAGCTGGTACGGCACAGCGCCTCACGGCGCATTACCCAAAGTGGTAGCTGTGCAGGCTAAGCGCAAGGAAGGTGTCTCACCTTATGGTTATGGTAGCGGCGGCTGTAGTTGCCGCCTTAGGAGCTTTCGGCGCCCTATCTCGAGGTGATTGGTATGGGGCGGGCACTGGCAACAGCTTGGAGTTAAGACTCCTCTGGCACCTCGCAATCTGCGCTCACCACCATGTTCTTCCCCAGATGCTTTGCCGCATACAAACGGCTGTCAGCCTTAAAGACCATCTGCGAGTGATGAAAACAGAGGGAGCTGAAGACTTCTGGTTCTTGGATGAGAGCGCTAGCAACATCAACATGACTCGCCGTTATGGGTGGGCCAAGACGGATGAGCGCATCTACGATGATGTCCCATGCAACACTCCTATCTCAACGACTGTCCTTGCTGCTTTCACTGCTGACGGCCGCAAGGTGTCAGTAACTTTTAATGGTGGTACGACAAAGGAGCGCTTTTATAACTTCCTCAACGACCACCTGTTTCCCGCGATGCATCCTCATGAGGTACTTGTGATGGACAACCACCGCTCCCATCACGCGCGCCTTGTTGCTAACTTGATTCAGAAAAAGCAGGCTAAGGTTAAGTTTCTCCCACCCTATAGCCCTGATTTCAACCCTATCGAGAAGATGTGGTCGAAAATGAAGACCATACTTCGCGGTCTTAAACCACGTGATGCTAAGGGGCTTAAAGTGGCTACACAAAAGGCACTTTCACGGATTAGTGCTTCGGACTGCCGTGGCTGGTTCCATTCTTGTGGCTACGTTTTTAAGCGCTAGCTGTGTGGTTGATACCAGCGAGGCTGGCGGGGGCAACAATGATGCTCATTAATGCAAATTGCTATAATACCGGAGGAAAGATGCTGCTGTTTCAGGAGGGGGCTGGAGAGCAGTAGCCTCTTGCGAGTGCCCGCTTCTGAGAAAGATATATGAAGCAGAGATAATGCCTTAGAGATGTGGTTGTAACGAGATTAGCACTAAGGCTGTTTATGACCACTTGCAATACAGAGCGGTGCACCCTTTTGAGCGCAGCATCAGATGGTAAATCCTCAGGGTAGAGAGGTATTGCTGACGGTTGGTATTTGGTGGGCCTGCGCTATAGGATGTAAGCAGAGCAGTGTAATGTCGTTCTCCTCTTGATACAGCGCTACAGCACACGCAGCGCTGTGCCGCCCCTACTCCCTGCAAAAACCTGATGTTTATCGGCGCTAGTGCTAAGAGATTGCTGTTGTTGCTGAGCGCTCACTGCGTTCCTACTGCTGCGGCGCGCGGTAAAGATCAAGGTAGCTTGCAAGTGAGGACAGTGCACCAGCATCCGCCTTTACCAAAAAGCAGGTGCTTGCTCACTCACGCTCAAGGCATGGTGATGATGAAGCACGGGTATGGTTAACGCCACCTCAAGGTAAGTGAGCGTGATTCTAAGGGCGCAAACGCTCAGTGGCCAGCACATGGGCGGCACGTGCATGGTAACCAGTGCAGCAGAGCGTAGCGCTGCGGCCGCGCTTTTATCTCAACAGTAGCAAGGAGCCCAGAGGCGGCCACGTCGCAACGAGGCAAAGAGCGCAGCCCTCTTTGTGCGCACGCTAAGCTTAGCTGTCCTCGTTTTCTAAGGCCTCACGGGCCTCTTGCTGCTGACGCTGCAAAGCGTTTAAACAGGAGCTGCTAGCAAAGCCACGGCGTCCCAAATAGGCCAGTGCCTTACGCTTGGTGGCGTAATCGAGCACCTGTACTCCGTACTTTTTACAGAGAGCTTGGTAAGCCAGCTCGTCCCAGTCCACCTCGGCGCTTAACTGCGAGGTAAGCTCACTGTCCACACCTTTTTGGCGTGCTTTTAAGCGGAGCTTCAGCGGGCCGGAGTGAGTAAACTCCATGTGGCGCACCAGCATCTGACCATAGCGCTCCTCGCTCTGGTAGTTATGCTCTTGGCAGTAGCGCATGGCAGCGTCAATGGCCTCTGGGGTAAAGCGGCCTTTACACTTATTACGGAGCTCTTGCTCGGAGTACTCACGACCGGTGAGCAGCCGTAGCATCTCATTTATGGCGTTTTTTACGCTGCTATCGGGGCCCTGTGGTGGCTCTGATTTTTTAGCCTGCTGGCGTTTGGCAGTATCCTCTACCGAGCCCTCATTCTCTGCTGTGTGCCCAGCTGATTTGTGGTAGCGACGGGAGAGGCCATAGCGGGAGGAGTGTAAGGTGCTGGTGCGGGAGTAGCGCGAGCGACGGGGAGCTGCGCTCTGCGGCTGTGGCTCTGACTCGAACTCAGTCTCACCGCTGTAGTCAGTCACATCAGCACTGCTTCCCATTTCTGCCGAAGTATCGCCAGAGTAAGCCTCGGCATAGGGCTCTGGAGGCACAGGAGCTGGTGCGGTATCGCGCGCATCGAGATACTCATCTGCTTCCTGCCACTGAGCTTTAAGGTCGGCTGGTGGCTCAGGAATGTAGTCGCTAGCGGCGTCATAAGCGGCAGCATCCCAGTACCCCTCGGTAGAGATGTTGGTCATGCTGTCTTTGGCAGCGCCCGCCCCTGTAACGTGGGCATTGGTAGTGGCAGTAGCAACATTAGAGGCTACAGCAGGAGCGTCCGTGCTGACGTTGTGTGTAGCGGTGCTCTGCGTTTCACTCTGCTTTGCTGTTGCAGACGTAGCGACAGCAAGTGGGGAGCCGGTATCTGAGGCATCCGTATGCGTGACGGGCGCTGTCTCCCTACTCTCTGCTGCTCTTGCCTTTATGGCCATAAAGGCGGAGCCACGCATGACACCATCAGGTAAGGCGACCTGATCTCTGCTTACAGACTGTGCTGGAGCGCGGGTGCTGTCTGTTGTGGCGGTTATGGTAGTGGTGGTAACTGGTTCTGGGGCTGGGTCTTGAGCTGACGCTGACGAGGTGTCGCTATGGCGCGCTGGTAAAAAACCATAGTCCTGCTGCCACCAGTGCTCGCCTGCACCTACCTTTTTCTTTTTGCGGCGTGGGCGGTTTTGCAGCTCCATGGCGGGGTGAATCAGCTGCTGCTTGCTCTTACCACTGGCGGAGGCCACGGCAGGCAGCACGGAGCTGAGGGTCATGACCTCAGTTGGTGGCTCGGGGGCGATATCGGCCTCGGCCTCATATTCTTGCTCGTCCCACCAATCTTGCTCGAGATCGGAATCATCGGGCTTATAGGAGCCAAAGGAGGCGCGACGGGTGGTATAGGTATCGTCATCTGAGGTAGCAGTTGCGTCCTGTTGTTGCCACCACTTACGAGCTTTTGCGTGGTGCTGTGAGGAGTTTGCTCCTTTGGGGCCTAAGAGGCTCTGCCGCTTGATAACCACTGCAACCTCCGAAGTTAGGATCTACACAGAGTTTGGAGGATAAAGTCCCCACACTACTTTTAGGTGGCTAACATGAAAGGCCATAGCCACGGCTCATGTGCTTGCCTAAAGGTGTGAAGCTACGTTGTGGTATCCACCAAACTCTGAGGTGAGTCCGAAGTTAAGGGCGGGATGAAAGAAGAGTTTAGCGCGAAAGTGGCGTGGTGTGGGATCATACCAGCGAACTAAAACCACCAATAGCAGCAAGGAACTCTTGATGATGATAAAAGTGGCTGCTATCCAGCATGCAAGCTGGATGTTAGTTCCTTTATACCACCATGAGGGATGCTGTGTGGGCCCATGAGGTGTAACGTCTCCCATAGGTTCGCGGGAGTGGTGTGGCAGTGACGTAAAGTTCCTGCGTCATTAGCATGAGGTGGGTCAGGTCATGACCGTGTGGCTCTTGAGGATAAAGGCAGCAAGCGCCTCATGGCCCTTTATCTTGAGGAAGAGCGTTTCCTTCCCTTCCTTGTGTCTTCAGTCTTTTCCCAATGTTATGGGCTTTCCAGCGACCTTTGAGTTGGGGTTAAGCCCCTTGCTGCCGCAACTTGATGTGGAGCAGCAAGCACCGCTACTACGATCTATCTTAAGGTAGGTTAAGGACAAGTAGCCTTGCTCATACATGGGAAAATGTCCTCTCTTGCGGTGGTTGGTGACACGCTCAAGGAGCCAGCTTGAGGTTAAAGACGCCCCAAAAAGCAAAACGCCGTAGACCCACCTTCCCCTGAGCCTACGGCGTTTTCGTAGTGCTGTACCAGACAGCACTACCCTCCATTAAGCCTCCAGTTTAGAGGTCATCTGGAATCTGCGTGACCAGCTCCTCCTCGCTGATGTCATCCAGCGGGTCTAAGCTGTCAATGCCACCACCATTGCCACCATCAGCGCCATTCTCACCCTCGTTGCTGGTGGTGCCAATCTCAACCGTGTCGGCATAGTCCGAGTGCTGCTTGTAGTAGTCGCGAATCTTTGCCTCCAGCTCGTCAGCCACCTCAGGATGCTCGTCAAGATAGCGAATCGCGTTGGTCTTGCCTTGACCAATCTTGGAGCCATTGTAGGCAAACCAAGCGCCCGTCTTCTCCACAAACTTCAGCTGCACACCTAAGTCTAAGAGCTCGCCGTTCTTAGAAATGCCGTAGTTGAAGAGGATCTGGAAGTTCGCCTGCTTAAATGGAGGCGCCACCTTGTTCTTGACCACCTTGACCTTGGTCTCGTTGCCAATAATGGTGTCCTTGTCCTTGATAGGCGAAGACTTGCGGATGTCTAAACGCACCGAAGCGTAGTACTTAAGCGCGTTACCACCCGTGGTGGTCTCAGGGTTGCCAAACATCACGCCAATCTTCATACGCAGCTGGTTAATGAAGACCACCATGCAGTTGGCTTGCTTGATCGTGCCGGTGAGCTTACGTAAAGCCTGCGACATTAAACGTGCTTGCAGACCCACATGGTTGTCACCCATGTCACCCTCGATCTCCGCCTTTGGTACTAAGGCCGCCACCGAGTCAATCACAACCACGTCCACACCACCCGAGCGCACTAAGGTCTCGGTAATGTCTAACGCCTGCTCGCCCGTGTCTGGTTGCGCAATTAACAGGTCGTCAATCTTGACGCCCAGCTTTTTGGCATAAACCGGATCTAACGCGTGCTCCGCGTCAATGAAGGCACACACCTTACCCAGCTTCTGTGCCTGCGCAATCAGCTCTAAGGTTAAGGTCGTCTTACCCGAGGACTCAGGGCCGTAAATCTCAATGATGCGGCCCATTGGCAGACCACCCACGCCTAAGGCCAGATCAAGAGTAAGCGAGCCCGTAGGAATGGCCTCAATCTCCTCTAGCTCTTGACCAAAGCGCATAATGGCGCCCTTGCCAAATTGACGCTCAATGTGCTCCATGGCCGCCTCAATGGCCTTGAGCTTCTTTGGGTCAGTAGTTAAGTTGGTTGCCAACTTGTTAGTGGAGCTCACCTTGCCCTCACTCCCCTTATTCTTGCTTGCCGTTGCTGGTGCCATGCTTATGCCTCAGTTGGTGGAATCATCCTACCCCTTGCAGGAATGACTATATTTTAAACTCTAATTTTATTCACTGTCAAGTTGTAAGAGAATATTTTTTAAATCAAAAGAAAAATGCGCCACATGCGTTAAAAGCGCTGATAGCCATGCGGTTCCTGACCAGAGCTGACCGTCAAGAGGTCGGCCAAGGCAGCGTACACGGTGGCCAAGCGCACCTGCTCACGATCACCGCTAAAGTGGTGGCAACAAGCGTAGACGTGCTCCTCACCGCGTCTTTGCACGGCGATGCAGACGGTGCCTACAGGCTTTTGGGCACTGCCACCGGTAGGGCCAGCAATACCAGTCACCGCGACGGCGATGTCGGCGTTACTGTTATGGAGCGCGCCTCGCACCATTTCGCAGGCGGTAGGTATGCTCACCGCACCGTAGCTTTGCAATGTAGCTGGGCTTACTTGCAGCATCTGCATCTTGGCTTCGTTGGTGTATGTGACAAAGGCGCGGTCAAACCACTGCGACGAGCCGGAGATTTCGGTGATGGTGGCGGAAATGAGACCGCCGGTACATGACTCTGCGGTCGCAAAGACATGGTGGTGCTGCGCAAAGTCGTCGGCAAAGCGCGCGGCTAAGGAAGTAAGCTGCTCCCTGCTTATAGGAGTAGCAACACTCCAATCTATAGAATGGGTCATCAAGACAATCTCTTCTGCAAGAACATCTTAGGCATGACTGCCTTAGAGATAACAGCATTTCTGGCACTCAGGTGTGCCCATCTTTGAGATAGGCTCAGAATAACCTGCACCATTTATCTCGAGGTATGGGACGTTGCCACCAATCCCCTGCAGCCGTCACTGATGCGATCACCGCTTCCTCAGGGTGGTCAGAGCATGATGGCGGCTTACTTCAGATAGAGCCATGGAGCCCAGCTCAAGACGCCAGCACACACCTTACCACAAGTAGCCTTAAAGCCAAGAAAAGTCACTACAGACGCGGTTACAGCCTGCTTTGCGCGGCTTTGGGGTGATGGCGCGGCCTGTGGCTTACCTCCTATCTTGCCACCTTTTGGCGCCACCGCCAGCACTGAGGCATTTATGCTCAAGCATGGAGATATGCCACCACACAGTGATATGCGCGCAAGTGGAGATATCAGCATTTAGGCGGGGTTGGCTACGAAAATGAGATAATGCGAGAGGCTAAAGGCAGAGCACTTTCTTTTATAATGCCCCTGCTTTTACGCCTGAGCGCGTGGTCGGTTCACTCCCGTGATCAGTATGACAACAACCATGGAGCAACTGACTGAAGAGATGATGGCATTTAAGGCCAGCAGGTGTGCCCACACTTAAGATAGGCTCAGACTAAGGCTAACCTGCACAATTCATCTTAGGTGTGAGCGCTACCCGCACTCAACCTTGCAGCCGTCACTGATGAGATCAGCTACTCCCATGCTCACAGCCACTACCAGCGCCCGCGCCAGCTTATTGGCCCAGACAGTCACTCCCGACATGCAAGTGCAAACTGACAAGCGGTCAGCACCGTTTCCTGAGTCCAGACACGCCAGCAAACCATTAGAGACAGCATTCTACGAGGCAACCTGCAAAGCCTAGCAACTGGCAGTGCAGCGTAACGCCACGCAACGCCACGCCATGGCGCGGCACCCACGGCACGGTAGCTTAAGGTGAGGACAGTTACCAACACACAAGAGTGCTGCGGTGGTGTCACTTCTGACACCTCCCCATAGTAACGATTACCAGCAGCAGCGCTTTACCAGCACCAGCTGCTACTTTTTGGGACAAACTACCACTGCGCACTACGGCCAAACCTGCGCACGCAGCGGTAGAGGTGTTTTTTTAGGCACTGAAGCAGCTTCCAGTCTGCACCCCCTGCCTTTTCCCTACACGAGGTTAACTCATGAGCGAAATCAATGTTGAGCAGTTAACGCCAATGATGCGCCAATACGTGGAAATGCGGCGCCAACATCCAGATAAGCTCATGTTTTACCGCTTGGGTGATTTCTATGAGATGTTCTTTGACGACGCAAAGGTCGCCGCCAGCATCTTAGACCTCACCCTGACGCGCCGTGGCAATCAAGGCGGTGAGCCTATCCCGATGGCCGGTGTACCAGTACACACCGCCGAGAGCTACATCACCCGCCTCATGAAGGCTGGCTATTCGGTGGTGATCTGTGACCAGCTTACCGACAAGTCCGCTGCGGGCAACAACATGATCGAGCGGCGTATCACCCGTATCTACACGCCTGGTACAGCCACCGATGAGGGCATGATCCCCGAGAAGCAAGACAACATCATTGCGGCGGTCTTTGGGGAGAAAAATAGCTTTGGCTTTGCGACCTTAAGCTTAGGCTCGGGCCACTTTACCACCACTGAGGTCAACAGCATTAACGACCTCTTGATGTTTATCGCTAAGACCAGCCCTGCTGAGCTGCTTTACCCTGAGCACTTTACCCACTATCAGGACTTAGCCGAGGTACTGTGCCGTAAGGCCTTACCGCTGTGGGACTTTGACTTTAAGAACGCGCAGGCCTTGCTGTGTGAGCAGTTTAAGACCAAGAGCCTGACAGGCTTTGATCTTGACAAGCTGCATGCTGGTGTCTGTGCGGCGGGGGCGCTGCTGAAGTACGTCAAGGACATGCAAAAGGTCGATATTGAGCATATCACCGGCATCACCCACGACCGCAGCAGCGATATCGTGCTCCTTGATAAGAATGCCCAGCGCAATCTGGAGCTGAGCAAAAACTTAAGCGGCAATGACGAGGGTACGCTGCTCTCGGTGCTCGATGATACCCGCACCGCCATGGGCTCCCGTCTGCTGCGCCACATGATGACCAATCCGCTGCGCGACAATCAGCAGATTAACGAGCGCTTGGATTTAGTCGAAGCTTTTATGCAGTGCCCTACTGCTGACGAGCTGGGCATGGAGCTAGCCAGCATTGGTGATATTGAGCGCATTGTGGCCCGTATCGGCCTGCGCTCGGCCAAGCCACGTGACTTAAGCAAGCTGCGTGAGGCGCTGGCTACCCTGCCAAAGATCAAGCAGCTCATGGTCAATGCATGGCCGGAGTATGCGTCCTTACAGCCAGAGGTGGCAGCGCTAGCGGAGGGCGTGGGAGAGGAAGCACCTCAGGCTACCCCAGCCCCAACAGCTACGGGGAAGCAACAGGACTTAGCTGCAGCGCCGCGCACAGCGGAGCCTGCCCCTACAGAGGACAGCACGGCAGCTGACACCAACACAGCGGCGGCTGCGGCCAACGACAGCGACAGCGCAGGCGCGGACACCGCCAGCAACGAAGCAGCAGAGGCAGAGGCAGCTGCTACCGCAGCTACCCCAGAGAGCGCCACTACGGCAAATGACGGCAACAGCGCCGATGCGGCAGACAGCGCAGAGCACAGCCACCACTCTGAAGAAGCAAGCAACTCTTATGGTGCCGCAGCTGTGGCAGCTTCGGAGAATACTGCTACTACGGAGAATACCACAGCAGAGACTGGCGCGAGCGGTGGTGATGGTGAGGCTGAGACTGATGCCAAGCGGCGCTTTGCGCAAATGCTGATTAATCAGGCGGCACAAATTCCCGATTCGGCCGAGGTGCTCGACTTACTGCAGCGCGCCATTATGGAGTTCCCTGCACTGCTGATTCGCGACGGTGGAGTGATTGCCGCTGGCTATAACGCGGAGCTTGATGAGCTGCGTGATCTGCAAAACGGCTCAGAACACACCCTTGCTGAAATTGAGGAACGGGAAAAGGAGCGTACTGGTATCAACACACTGCGTGTGCGCTTTAATAACGTGCATGGCTACTACATTGAGGTCTCACGTGGTGCGGCAGAAAAGGTACCAATGGACTACATCCGCCGCCAGACGCTGAAAAACAGCGAGCGCTTTATTACTCCAGAGCTGAAGGAGCTGGAGGAGAAGACACTGTCGGCGCAAACCCGCTCGCTGCAGATTGAAAAAGAGCTCTACACGCAGCTGTTGGAGATCCTCATTACCCATTTGCCAACGCTGAGCAGCTTTGCGCACAGCATTGCGCGCTTGGATGCGATGATGGCCTTAGCGCGCGTGGCGGTAAAGCGCCATTACTTCCGTCCGGAGCTCGTCTCTGACAGTCTCATTAAGATTACGGCCGGACGCCACCCTGTAGTAGAAGCGCTGTCCAACACACCATTTATTGCCAATGGCATTGAGCTCAATGACAAGCGCAATCTGGCGGTGATCTCCGGCCCTAATATGGGTGGCAAGTCCACCTTTATGCGCCAGACGGCCCTCATTGCCATTATGGCGCGCATGGGCTCATTTGTACCAGCGACGCAGGCGGTGATTGGCGATATCGACCGCATCTTTACGCGTATTGGCGCCTCAGACGATCTCGCCTCGGGCCGCTCTACCTTTATGGTGGAGATGGAGGAGACAGCGACCATCTTAAATAACGCCACCACTAAGAGTCTGGTCATTATGGACGAGGTGGGCCGTGGCACGTCCGGCGCTGAGGGTGCGGCTATTGCCGAAGCCATTGTGCAGTACATTGCTAAGGACTTAAAGGCAAAGACGCTGTTTGCGACGCACTACACGGAGGTGACGACGCTCATTGAAAACTACGCCAATGCCTTTAACCTCTGCTTTAATGCACAGGAGTTTAATGGCAAGATTGTGTTCCTCTATCATGCCGAGCTAGGCCGTCAGTCGCGCTCGTTTGGTATTGAGGTAGCGCAGCTTGCCGGTGTACCGGCTAAGATCACAAAGAGAGCGGTGGGCTTTTATCGGGCCCATGCCAAGGAGCTGGAGTCGCAGGATCTGTTTACACCACCTCTGTTAGGGGCGGTGCCTGCAGACAGCAACAACACCACTGCTGCAGAGGAAGCAATCAGTGACAGCGCTGCAGCAAATGCTCAGAGCAAGGGCGATGCGCATGAGGCGCTGACGCAAGCGGCGGAGCGCATTAAGGTCTTAGAGGCGCAGGTGCGCGAGAGCAGTGCGCGGGCCGAGGCGGCAGAGTCAGAGTACGAGCGCTATGTGCAGCTGGCGCAGCGGATTCGTGCCTTAGAGGTGGAGCAGCTGACGCCACTGGAGGCGCTCAACACCCTTTACCAGCTCAAAGAGATGCTGTGTAAGGGCAATTAGTTTTGGAAAAGGCGCCGAATGGCGCCTTTTTTCTTGATAGGAGGAAGGCGCCACAGACGCCTATCTCGAGGGTGGTCACACCAAACGCCATTACAGGGGGCCCATGCTTGATCGCAGAGGAGCTACTGCTTTTTGGTGTCCACCAACTCTGAGTAGAACCAGTCTTTGGTGTAAGGCTTACAGCATCTGGTATGCAGCGCCTGCGGCGCTATCTCAAGGTGCAATGTGGTGGTGATGGCCACATTAGAGGTAAAGGGGCGGCTCATCTTGGAGTGGTGGTGGCAGCAGCCTCAACCATCTGGAGAAGGCGGCTCTTGAGGCGCCTCTGGCGGCCATCGCCAAGGTGAGCAAGTACAGCTGACACCTGAGAGTAAGCGGGATGGTCACAGGGAGGTCAAAGGGAGTTGCGCCTGCGGGGCATGTTTTACTCCTAAAGCGCCTGTGATTATGGCTTTTTGGAGCACTTTCTGCTTTTTTCCTCTCCACAGCTCCTGCAGCCACCATTTAAGATCAGACCAGAGGCCATATCCATGCGCAAGCCACCCAAGCTACCCCCAAGCGTCTTTCCCGAAGATGTTATCTACGGCAGCGGCAAAAAACCTGAAGTGGAAGCCCTTCACCGCGCCTATTGCGCCAAGCTCGTCGACCGCCTGCTTGCGCATCCAGAGTTAGTGCCTTTTGGCAACACTCCAGAGAGCATACGCCAAATGCTCACCAACGGCTGGCTCGAGATCCCAGAGAATCAGACTTATGGTTTTGAGGTCGAATCATACTTTGAGCGCAAAGAGGAGCTGGCCGCCCAAGGCGTCAAGGTCTTTAATGCCGATATCGAGCACTCTTTTAGCTCAGAGCAGGTGCAAAGTGAACGGGCGCAGCAGATGATAGCCTACCTGCTACAGCATGAGGAGCTGTTGCCTGCGCTGAGCATTACTACCGCTACCTTGGCAGACCACGACTACACCCGCAAGCGCACGTATTTTTTAGCAAAAGCGTGGTGTTTTGTCTGCGAGCAAGAGGTGGCGGGAGTTGAACTGATGCGCCTACCTGCAAGTGATGAGAGGCGCTTGCAGTTTAGTGAGCTGCTGCAGCCCTTAAGCCTCAGCATCAGCGTAGTTGAAGCGCAGTGAAGCGGCGAGCAAAAGAGGCAGCTCTGCTCGTAAGGGAGAGCAAGGAAGATGGCCCCTCTGTGCCAGAGCTCTGAGCACTGGGAGCAAAGCGCCACAGACGCCTATCTCGAAGGCAAACAAGGGAGCATAGCCTCTGAGAGTAAGGTGGCTGCCTCGTGGTAGGCAGCGCCTAAGGCGCTAGCTCAAGGTGGAATATGCTGGCCACTTTAGAGAGGTTAGAGCGGCTGCTCATATGGGACGCGGCAAATACAGGCTGCAGCCTGCGTGGCCTGACGGCGCTGATCTCAAGAGAGCTCCACACCGCGCCTCTTAGGTTAGGCAAAAGGCCTGAAGATATTAATGAGCTCCACCATGCCCTCTACGTTTAAGCGGAACTGTTGTGGCCCAATCGCCCCATTCAGTGCCCCTAAAACCACCGTCTGCACCATAGCCCCAGCACAACCTACGTAAACGAGCTTCTGGTAAAAGCCCTGCCCATACTGAATGTGCTTAAGGAGCAACAGCAAGCTCACCCCCAAGAACACAAAGAGCAGCTCCGTAGCATAGCGTTGCGTATACACGTTGGTGAACAAGAAGGAAAACAAGGCTACCACGGTAGCAGCCACCATGATCAAAGAAAGGTAAGCCCGCAGCGCCTTGTCTTGCGCACTGAGCTCCTTAAGCCGATAGAACCCCAGCAGTAAGCCCAGACTCAACCAATACGGCCCAATACCTACCACATACTGGCCAAAGCGCACATTGCCCGCATCAGCAAATGACATGCTGCCAATGGTGATGAACGGGAATTCGTCGCTGTAGTCGAAATCAGCAAAGAACAAGTGGTGCAAGCTATCTAAGAACACGTACAGCGACAAGAGCGGCGTCTTAGCGGCATCATAAGCAGAAAGCACGATATTCTGGCCAAACTGCAGCACGTTATCAAAGCGTGCGTAGTTGTACCACAGCATACCCGCACACCCAAACACCATGAGCACGCCCATCAGCGCTATCTCCCCAAGATAGCCTCTAGAGTGCGACTGAAACGCTCGCCGCCAACGCAGCAGTAAAGGTAGCAGCACACACAAAGCCAGCAACACCATATTCGGGCGTGAAAGGGCAATCATTACCACCGCAAGGCCGACGACCGCAGACCAGCTTAAGCTTGCGCGCCTACCTGCTGCTGCATAAAGCTTGGCTACAGCCCACACTTCCACACAACACCAGCCAATCGTGGCTGTAACCGCTTGGAAGTAATGCTCTAAACCACCTTGCAGGAATAGTAGTCCGGAGCCCAGTACGACCGCATTGGAACCTAACAGCAGCAACAGGAGATTAGCCTTGATGTGCATCACCTCGATCACAGCAAGGAGAGCGGCAAACATCGCAGCTGTAGCAAACACCGCTAAGATCAGGTTGGTAAGCGCTGGTGTAGGGAACTTGCCAGTAAGCGCATATACGGGTACATAGACCATGAACACAGGGGTGAGACCGTAATAGGAGTAGTACTGCCCCTTGTAGTAGGTACGGTCAAAGAGATAGCCCACCTGCGCCTGATAGAGATTAGAGATCTCATAAGGGTTGGCCATGTTGCTAAGCTTGGGATTAACATCGATATCAAAGCTCAAGCGCCCCTTTAAGAAGGCATCAAACTGCTGATCGTAGAGATGGCTCTGGTAAATCTCCTGCTGCGTTTGCGGGCGCTGCCGCAACAAGGAGTGGTCAGGAGTACCCAAAGCAAAGGTGCACTCTTGCGGAAAAGAGCAAGCGACGTAAGCATTATGGCCAGTAACTGGGTTGTTGTAGTAGAACACCAACAGTACAAGGACAAACGAGGGAATGGTGCCTAAGTAGTAAGCACGTCGGTGACGCGGCTTACCACAGTCAAACTCTGCCTCATACACCCGATACTTGAGGGTAAAAAGCAACGCCAGCAAAGGCAGGAAGATTAGGCTAAAGCGCAGCCATGAGAAGTTTAGAGGCGGCTGCTGATTGAGCACGAGGCTTTTGAGCTGCACCGGCGCTGGCAGCGGAGCATCAAAGGTAATGGCTACCTCGTAAGTGCGCACCTGATTGCTGAGTTTGGCAAAAGCCTCTGTCGTCGAGGCCGCCACAAAGGAGGCACCTTGCGTAAAGAGGTGGCGTCTGAGCTCGTTTTTGACTAATACCCGTCCCTTGATCGGGAAATGCGCCTCAGAGGCAAAGGTAAAGGAGACGTTCTTGAGCACCACACCGTCAAGAGACGGTAAGCCAAAGGAGGTTGTCCCAGATTGCAGGAGGGAGAAGGTCTCACCTTGGGCGTCTTTGTAAGGCTGGACAATGGTTATCGGCTGCCACGAGCTGCACAGCCCCTTGAGGTAGGCAAAGTTGAAAAAGCAGAGCTCAAGGCTGAAAGCACAAAGTAAGGCTAAGACCAGCAAGGTACTTGACTTATCTCTAAGAGAGTGATATATATATATATATTAGACATACTTGCTAAAACGCGTATAAAATCATGACGAAAATGTCAAATGAGGGAAAGGGAAACGGAGAACGGCGCGGTGAAGCGGGTTAAGTTGGGATTGTGGCGCTTAAGGGAGCGCGTTAGGCCATAGTATACGGCAGTATACGGCGGGCTGGCGCAGCAAGAAAACAAAGCAAAACAAAGCAGGCGGCTGCAACAGCGGGATTTACCCGCCGCCACAGTCGCGCCGCCACAGTCGCCTGTCTTTCATCGTGATTGCATCGTGGTAGAGCTACGCCCTACTTTGGCAGATAGCTAATTGGGTTAACTGACTGACCACGGTATCTGATCTCAAAGTGCAAGCGCACCGAGCTGGCGTCCGTGTTACCCATGCGGGCAATCTGCTGACCACGCTGCACCTTTTGCCCTTCCTTTACCAGTAAGGCATCATTGTGCGCATAAGCCGATAAGTACTCATTGGAGTGGTTGATAATGATGAGATTACCAAAACCACGTAAGGCATTGCCCGAGTACACCACCTGACCATCAGCTGCCGCTAAGATAGCCTGACCACGCTGACCGGAGATATCAATACCCTTATTGCCCTGCTCGGCCGACGAGAACTGCTCAATCACACGGCCAGAGGTAGTAGGCCACGACCACGTCACACCAGAGACCTGACGGCTCTTGGTCTTGACAATAGGAGTCGTGGTTTGTGCCGTCTGCGCAGGCTTGGCGGTGGTGGTCGTCGCAGGCTTAGCAGCCGTGGAGGTATTCTTGGCCGGAGTCGTCTGCGCCGTGGTGGTGCTACCACCGGCTACCGGCACCTCGGCACTTTGTTGCTGCGTTGCAGGAGTGGAAGAGTCAGTACGCGACAGTAAAAGCTTTTGCCCCAGCTTTAAGGTGTAAGGTGGCTCTAAGTTGTTAACGCCCGCTAAAAACTCCACCGACTGGCCATTCTTTCTGGCAATGGAGTAGAGCGTATCGCCTTTTTGCACTACATAACTGGGAGCTTCTTGGGCCTTTAAGTTCAGGATCAGGATCTGACCTACCGACAGATTGTAAGGAGGGTCGATCTTATTGATCTTAGCTAAGGCGTGGTAATCGAGGCCATAGCGGAAGGCAATCGAGTAGAGGGTATCGCCCTTAACCACCTGATAGCGATCAGGGCCTGCGGTAGTCGCTATCTTGTTTTGGTAAATGGTAGCCGAGCTACTATCAGGCTGACGTGGCGCTGCCACCGCCGAGGTTGAGGTGGTGGAGTTCGCCGCTAAGAGCACCGCACCACCATTATTGGCCGCCCCTGCACCGACACTGCTGCTGGCATTTAAAGAGGTGTTAGCGGTGTTAGTCGCTGGCATTGGGCTATCTGGCACTCCACCGATTAAGGAACCTGTAGGGTATAAGCCCGCCTCAGGATCAGGTGATGGGCCCACACCCGAGAGAATACCCACATCCAGCACTTGACCGGTAGAGGACACTGAGCCTGACTCATAGACCGATGGTGGCAGCGTCAGGTCGGTACCTACGGCTGGGGCGACAGGGCTATCGGATAAGGTACCAGCGTTTGGGGTAGCTGGCGCTACAAGGCCGCCGTTAACAGTGTTATCGACCACAGCACCGCTGGCAGCTAAGCCCTGATTACGGCTAATGGTTTGGGCTGCGGTAGCATCCACGACACGTCCAGAGCTGCCATAATTTTGATTGGAGGTTTCGCAACCTACCAGCAGTGAGAGCACTGCAGATAATAAGGTGAGAGAAAGCATCTTAGTCATTAAAATCACAACAGCGCAGGAACCTTGTCACTAAGGCAGAGGATGCGTACTGTCTTACTTGGCGGCAATAGCTCAGAGGCAACAGGCCGTAAAGAAGAGACAGCGCCGGATTTAGGCTTTATCCACTGCCCCATAGGAGCGCCATACTCCTTATGCAGATAGTGGTGGCTGCACGGTAGGTGGGGAGCACGCACCGCCGTCAGAGCGCGGGGAGTAGTTGAAAGTTGCAGGGATGTGGGAGGTGTTAGCAGTAATGGCAATTTGGTAAGCGCCAAAAAGCTGGAAGTAACCTAGGTGTGCAGAGCACCTAGTGTGCAGAGCAAACTTGCCTGCGTAGCTGCTGCCATGTTGCATCAAGCTAGCCGCGATCCGGCGCTTACAGCGGCAGATCTGGAGCTTGCGGGAGGTGACAAGTAAGAGACTGGCAGACATAGCGCAGCGGTGTTGCCCTGAATGAGTCACAGCTCATTGTACGCTAGAAAAGGCTGGCTCATAAGAGCTGATGTGCACACTGCGCTTTTTGCTGCGGGAGAATGTGAGCAGCGTGAAGCGCAGTAAGCGCAGCAGGCGCAGCAGGCGCAGCAAGCGTAAGCGCATGCTGACGGCCGCGCTCTTAGGCAGAGAACATCTCGTAGATGATGTAAAGCACCACTAAGAGCACGCACGCCCAACCGATACGGTCGATGTACTTGCGCAGCGCATGCTCCATCTTTTCGCCGCCAAACATAATGATGCCCGCGACTAGGAAGAAGCGCATGCCACGTCCCACTAAGGAGATCAGCACAAAGTTTAAGATGTTGAGCATGCCCACCGAGCCAGTATTAGCCATACTCTCGGCTGCGACCACACCGGTGGTGACGGCAATGACCTTATAAGGCACAGGGGTAAAGGCGCCAATAAAGACCATTAAGATGCCGTACTTGAGGGTAAACCACTCACGCACCGTCTGCATCGAGGCCTCGTAATTAAGCCATGCGATGAGATCGGCAATGTACGGGTCGTAGATGAAGTAGCCTAAGTAGTAACCGCAGACTGCACCTAAGACCGAGGTAATGGTGGTTAAAGCGGCGTAGTGCAAAGAGCGCTTAGGGCGCGCTAAGCACATTGGCATCAGCATGACATCAGGTGGAATTGGCCAGAAGATAGCTTCGATAAAGCTGTTTATGCCTAAGAACCACGGGGCCTTGGGATGCTTGGCCAGCTTAATACAGACCTCGTAGAGGTAAGTAAAGATATTTAGTTTCAAGGGGATGCGACCTCTTAAACAAAAGATAGACAAACAGCTTTAGGGAAAATCGGAGGGAGTGGCAAACGAGTGGCGTGGGAGTAAAAGTGGGAGTGGGAATGGCTTGGAAATAGCGCTTGCGTAACAGCAGATGCAACAGGGAATGACGCCAAGAAAATACTGGAGCGTGGCAAGGTGGCTGGTGCCAGCTGAGCGCACGCCACAGACGGCGTACCACCCAACAAAGACAGTAAGGAATGAGTGAGCGAATAAATGACAGAGAAGGGGATGAGTGATGGCAACATCACACCTCGAGATGAATGGTGCAAGTGAGTGCCTATCTTAAGACGGTGCACCATGATTACCCTAAAGTCCTTCATCTATTAAGTCAGTCGTTCCTAACGAGCTTAAGGTCACGCCTTATCGTGAGAGGCGGCCGAGTTGCACCTCAAGGTAAAAGGCTGCGCCTGCACTCTTAGAGCCTTAGTGTTCTTGCGCCCAAAGCAGCGCCACGGCCTCAACGGCGATGCCTTCTTTACGCCCCACAAAGCCGAGCTTTTCGGTGGTGGTGGCCTTAACACTGACCTGCGACAGCTCAAGGTGTAAATCAGCGGCGATGTTCTCGCGCATGGCCTGCTCATAAGGCAGCATCTTTGGGGCTTGGGCCATAATGGTAATGTCCACATTGCCCACAACATAGCCCTGCTGAGTAATGCGCGCATAGACATCGCGTAAGAGCACACGGCTATCGATGTTTAAGAACTGGTCGTCGTTATCAGGGTAGAGCTGGCCGATATCACCTAAGGCTAAGGCCCCTAAGAGGGCATCACAAAGGGCATGCAGCACCACATCACCATCGGAGTGGGCGATTAAGCCCTGCTCATAAGGGACTTTAACGCCGCCTAAGGTGCAGGGGCCGTCGCCTCCAAACTTATGGACGTCAAAACCGTGGCCGATACGCATTGGCTGTTGCATGGCGGTCATCCTTTATGGTGCGCAGAAAAGCGGTTGTTTGATGGTGGTTGTGGTGATTGTGTTGTTGGTGGTGGCAGTTAAGTCCGCCCCTTAAGGCGCGGCGCTAAGGCGCTGTGCGCATGCTGGCTAATGAAAAGCTTGCAGCAGCGACTGCATCAAGAGCAAGTCACTTGGCGTCGTCAGCTTAAAGTTGAGCGGGCTGCCCGTGACCAAGAGCACGGCCTTGCCCATAAACTCCAGCGCTGAGGACTCATCCGTAAGAGGTGCTCCCTTGCTCTGCGCAGATTCAATGGCGGCAATGAGGTCAGCCACGGCAAAAAGCTGCGGCGTCTGCGCAGCGTACATGGAAGAGCGATCGACAGTGCCGCCAATCACGCTTAAGTGCAGGTCTGCGCCGCTTGTGGCGGCTTGCTCGGGCGCTAAGGCCGCTTGCACTTGCTGCGCAATGTCCTGCGCTTGCGTGGCAGCGCTCTGGGCGGCTGCGGCCGCCCCAGCACCACTGGCAGCAGCCTCTGCTGCTGGGGTGAGCACGGCGCTCCCCACGCGCGCTTTTAAGGTATCAGCGACAGTACAGCCTAAGATGCCACCTGCAAAATTGTAGTCACTGACACCAACCGCTACGGATAAAACCAACTTCTCGATATCGCGCAGCATAACCAATGGGCGGGCGGCATCATGGACTAAGACCCATGGGGTTTGCACCGCATGCAAGCCAGCTAAGACACTATCAACGCGCTCCTTTCCACCGGTGGTGGTGACCACGCGCTGTAAGTCACCTAAGCAGGTGTACTTAAAGTAAGGGTCGTCAGCAGAGAGCACTACGATAACACGGGCAACATATGGGGAACTTAGGAGCTTTAATACGGTGTGCTCTAAAACGCTCTTGCCGTCAAGTTGCAGGTACTGCTTGGGGACAGTAGCGCCCATGCGCTTGCCCACACCGGCCGCGACCACGACCGCATCGATAAAGCCTAAAGGCGCTGGGTGTAAGGCGTGCTCGTTTTCTTTACTATGGGTGGTTTTAAAGTGCTCGGGGGCTGGGCCTGCCCAGCCGTAGACTTGCTTGAGCTTCTCCTGCATGGAGGCGGAGACATTAATTTGCGGGCCGGTAAAGAGGTAGTGCAGGAATTGCTGCACCTCGTAGGTGGCTTGCTCTTGGCGGGTGCGGGGAGCGGCGCTGGCTGCGGCGGCAGGAGAGGTGGAGGAGTCGTGAGTGGCAGCAGCACTCTCAGCAGAGGCGGCCTTATGGCCGTAGTGGGCAGCATCGTCCTGACCTAAGAGCTGTGGCTGGAGCTTGGCGTACATCATTTCTTCGATGGCACGCAGGCGGCTGCTAAAGATTTCGTTGGAGCCGCTGGCACAGAGGTCTTTGAGCTTGGTAATGATATCCGGATCGAAGCGCTCGAGGGTGCTGACCTGGCCTAAGCAGCCCATGGTGACATGTTCGATCTTATTGCCCACACGCACCGAGCGCTTCAAATAGACGTATTGGCGATCGGCGGTGAATTTTTTGACCTCGACGTACATTGCCGCGAGCAACTCCTTGTAACGCAGAGATGGTGCTAAAGGCAGAAGCGCGTGCGCAGTTAGGCGCAGGTTACTTCCTCTTGTGGTTATTAATTTAGCACATTTGGGCGGGGGTACTTACGGCAGCCAGCTTACACCTGCTGAGCACTACTCTAAGAGCACTTGGCGCAGACGGCACGAATGCCACGACAACGCACGGCGCCGTAGCGCCAAGGCAAGGCAAGGCTCTGGGCAGCGCTCCACGTACCCCCCAAAAGCGCCTCACGGCGCCTTAGCACGAGAGTAGCGCCGCAGCAAACAACAACTACTCTCAGGGTAAAGCACCTGATTGTAGGCATTTGCCCTCTTTGGGCTTTGCTTGTTGCTACCCTCTCGCGCCACACCACCTGCAACACCAACTGAGGATACATGGAGAGCGTGGAGTGAAGTAGGTGGGGACTTGCTGCACCCTACACAAAAGATAGCTGCTGACGCCTTGAGCCTGCACTGCAAAGCGCCACACCGCAGCGCAAGGAAAGCCTACTGCTAAACACCACCACCACCTACCACAAGTACAAGCAGTGAGGTGGTGCGGGGAAGCTGGGTAAGTGACAGCCAGTTGCGCCAGCTCTAAGGCTGGGCAAACGCTCTACTCTGCGCCCTACTTTGCAGTGCTCTCAGCGGTGCTCAGTGTAGAGTCGCCCCCTGCTACTTTAAGCGAATCGGCATGGAGCGAATCTTATCGTCGGTAGCGAGCACACGGTAAAAGCGCTCATTGGGCTTAATGAGGCCCAACTCCGAGCGCGCTAGCTCCTCAACAGCAATCGAGCCCTGCTGCAAGTCGTTAATCTGATCTGCCACATCCTGATTCTGCTTTTGCAAGTACAGCGCTTGCGTTTGTGCTTCCTGCAACTGCACTTGCACACGCTCGTACTGCTGACGGCCGTTATAGCCGTAGTAGAGGTTGTAGGCTAAAAACACGCACACCAAAAACAAAATCACGCCCACAGCAATCATACTGTAGTTGTGGCGGCGGGCCAGCATCTCCTGACGCAAGCGCTCACGGGCAGCGGCTTCTTTGGCGTCTTCCTCGTCAGCCTTTTGGCTGGCGACTACCTGCTCAATGGCCTGTGAGGTTAGAAGCTTATTGTTGATAGGAGCTTGGGGGGCACTAGGAGCGGCCTCGATGGCGGCAATAGGCTTATGGGCACCACCAAAGGTAGGGGTGGCGTTGCTAGGCGCGGCGCTCTTTTGCTCGGCGGCAGCGGCTTTAGTGGACTCGGCGGCTGACCCCTTTTTTGTGGTGGCTGCGGGATTAGAATGCGCGCTAGCTGCGGCCGGAAGGGCGGCATTCATTGTGGGGGCGGCAGTGGTCATGGCTATCCAGATATGAGAGAAAAGCTGATAAATATCGCTTTTTAAGGTGCAAGAAACGTGCGCTGCCGCATTAAGTGGCGCTTACGGCGCTTATCTCGAACTTGTTTAGCCAATCCAGAAACACTAAGCCCCGCTGCCATTTCCCATCATGCGATCGAAAACAGCAGTGGGGCCGCAGCCTAAAGGGCTTAATCAGCGTCAGCGCAGCGCTTACACGCGAGGGCTGTGTTGCACCTCGTCCTGATACTGCTTCGCCGCCGCAATAAAGCCACGGAATAATGGGTGGCCCTCACGTGGGTTGGAAGTAAACTCAGGGTGGAACTGCACACCAATAAACCATGGGTGGTTAGGGATCTCCACGATCTCCACCAGCTTGTTATCAGTGGATAAGCCCGCCACCGATAAGCCCGCCTCTTCCAGCTTGCCAATGAGATTGCTGTTCACCTCATAGCGGTGACGGTGACGCTCCACAATGTCGTCCTTGCCGTAGAGCTCACGCACCTTAGAGCCAGCTTTTAAGTGGCAGAGCTGACCGCCTAAACGCATGGTGCCGCCTAAGTCGGACTTGTCCGAGCGCACCTCGATCTTACCCTCTTCGTTTGTCCACTCCGTGATTAAAGCCACGACTGGATATGGGGTGCTAGGATCGAACTCGGTGGAGTTGGCCTTGTCCATATGCGCCACATCACGGGCATACTCAATAATGGCCACCTGCATACCTAAGCAGATGCCTAAGTATGGAATGTTGTTCTCACGGGCATAACGCGCAGCAATGATCTTGCCCTCAATACCACGGCTACCAAAGCCGCCAGGGACTAAGATCGCATCGATGCCCTGTAAAAGCTCCTCACCACGAGCCTCAACATCCTCAGAATCGATGTACTTGATGTTGACGGTCAGCTGGTTCTTTAAGCCGCCATGCTTTAAGGCCTCGTTCACCGACTTGTAGGCATCAGGAAGCTCGGTGTACTTACCGACCATGCCAATGGTGACCTCACCTACGGTGTTAGCCTGTTCGTATAAGACGTGCTCCCACTCGCTTAAGTCAGCCTCCTTGCACTCAATGTGGAAGCGATCCACAATGAATTGGTCGAGGTACTGGCTCTTTAACAGCGCTGGGATCTTGTAGATCGAGTCCACATCCTTTAAGGAGATCACCGCACGCTCTTGCACGTTGCAGAACATAGCGATCTTGTGGCGCTCGTGAGCAGGAATCACGCGATCGGAGCGGCAAATAAGAATGTCTGGCTGGATACCAATGGAGAGCAGCTCTTTGACCGAGTGCTGGGTAGGCTTAGTCTTAACCTCGCCCGAGGTCTCTAAGTAAGGCACTAAGGTCAGGTGCATGAAGAGGGCGTTTTCACGGCCGATCTCCACAGCTAACTGACGAATAGCCTCTAAGAAAGGTAAGGATTCGATATCACCGACGGTACCGCCGATTTCCACTAAGGCGATGTCGTTGCCTTCGGCACCGGCTAAGATGCGCTCTTTGATCGCATTGGTGATATGAGGGATAACCTGAATGGTGGCACCTAAGTAGTCACCGCGACGCTCCTTGCGGATCACATCAGAGTAGATGCGACCGGTGGTGAAGTTATTGCGGTGGGACATCTTAGTGCGAATGAAGCGCTCGTAGTGGCCCAAATCGAGGTCAGTTTCTGCGCCGTCTTCAGTCACAAAGACTTCACCATGTTGAATTGGACTCATGGTGCCTGGATCGACATTGATGTAAGGATCCAGCTTGAGCATAGTGACTTTGAGACCACGTGCCTCGAGCACAGCTGCTAAGGACGCAGCAGCGATGCCCTTGCCGAGGGAAGAAACCACGCCACCCGTCACAAAGATCAGCTTGGTTGAAGTAGCAGAAGCAGCCATGAAGAGCCCCCAGTTAACGCCAAAACCAAACGGGCATTATAGCATGCAGCTGACACAAAAGCGCAAAAACAAGCGCGGGAGATCGGCATCTCTTGGCGCAAAGGGGCGGCCGATGCTATCGCCTCGAGGCGGCGCTGGCTGTGGTATTTTACGTTTCGCGCGCCGAAGCAAGGGCAGGGGCAGGGACGTAGGCAGTGGCAGCGACCACCGGCACAGACCAAAGGCAGCAGGACATGGGACAGGAACAGACTAAAAGCGCACAACGCCACGGGCACCAGCGCCCCACGTAGCGTTATCTCAAGGGAACTGACGTCGTGGAGTTGAGCCTGATTTTCCAAAAACCGCTAATATACGGCCTTTACCTAAGAGTGATGCCCCTTACTGGCATCGATCACAGGTAAGGAACGGCTTATTTATCAGGAAAAATAAATACGAGCCAACTCCCCGATGTCAGGGGAAGGATAAAGCGCAGCTTTTACGATAGCGTTTTCTCCCTGTGTGCACAGCTACATGTCATTAACCTACCATAGAGGTACGTCGCGGTAGCGACGCTTGCTGCGCCCTATCAGGTTTCTGCGTCAATGGTCTTAACCCCACCGCAAAGGCCGATTTTAAGCCAATCACATAGAGGTAAATACTCTAAAGGAGCAAGGGGAAAACGCTCTCGCTTTACCTTAAATGTCACGACAGTGGCCGATGGCACGTGCACACACGCTGAGAGCACGCTCGCGTGAGGAAATGCCACTCTTAGCAGCACCATCAGAGCGCAGGCGGCATACGCCCGCAGGACTGCCTGAGGTGTAAGGGCAGCGCCCTGCGCGCTGCTAAGGAGCGACTTACCGCATAGATGACGGGCTTTAGGGCGATCATGCTGACCTCACCTTAAGGTAGGCTCTGGCGAGCCCCCCTTTATCTCGCAGTGGAGGTTGTTGCCATCATTCCCCCATGCAGCCGTCAGTTACTAGAGCACTCACTCCTCAGAGCAGCCCCGCAAAGAGCTGCCTCTTAAGTTACACTCGCGCTGCCGAGCGCACCTGCTTCATCTCCCGCAGCTTCGTTAAGACGCGATTTAACGCCGGTAAGTTCACCAACATCAAGTCGATGTCGATAATGGACAGATCCTTTTGTCTGTCAGTGTGCGAGCGCACCCCTAAGACATTGATCTTCTCATTGGCAATCACGGTCGTGATATCACGCAGCAGCCCTGAGTAGTCCGAGGCTACGACCTTAATGGTCACCGTAAAGCCCTCAGCGGAGGCCTCATTACCCCACTGGGTGGCGATGACGCGCTCAGGGTTCTTTTTGATCAGTCCCCGTAACTGTGGGCAATTAGCCTTGTGAATCGACACGCCACGGCCTTGGGTAATAAAGCCGACGATGTCATCCCCTGGGATTGGCTGGCAGCACTTAGCGATGTGGGTCATGAGGTCAGACTGACCATCAACCACAATACGGCGCTGCTTTTGGTTGGTGCGATTCAGAAGCTGCTGATTGGTCTTTTCCGAGATCAGCGATTGCAGCTCAAGTTCCTTGTGATCCTGCTGCTTAAAGACGCGCTCTTCTAAAGCCGCAATCACTTGGTTGATCTTGATGTCACCAGCGCCAATACCGGCATAAATGTCATTGACGGTCTTGACGTTAAAGCGCGACAGCTTCTCCTTTAAGAACGAGGCGACCTGATCCTTATTAAGGCCGATGCCACGCCGTGCGACTTCACGCTCTAAGATGTCATCACCGGCCTGCACGTTCTTGTCGTAATCGACCTTGCGGAACCAGTTGATGACCTTAGCGCGAGCGCGGGAGGTCTTTAAGTAACCGTTGTCAGCGTTAATCCAATCACGCGACGGATTTGGCTCCTTTTGCGTGATGATCTCTACCTGCTCACCGGTCTTGAGCTTGTAGGTGTAAGGCACGATGCGACCATCAACCTTAGCGCCGATGCAGCGGTGGCCGACCATGGTGTGCACTTGGTAGGCAAAATCAAGCGGTGTCGCCCCAGTTGGCAGGTCAATAACCTCACCTCGTGGGGTAAAGACGTAGACGCGATCCTCAAACACCTGCTTGCGGAACTCATCAAGCAGCGCGCCGGACTCCACCATGTCATCACGCCACGCTAAGAGCTTACGCAGCCAGTTGATACGCTGCTCCACGCCCGAGCCTAAGCCACCGCCTTCTTTGTACTTCCAGTGAGCAGCGACGCCGAGCTCAGCCATTTGGTGCATGGCCTTAGTGCGGAACTGGATTTCAACGACCTTGTGGCCAGGGCCATAGACTACGGTGTGAATGGACTGGTAGCCATTTGGCTTAGGATTGGCGATGTAATCGTCAAATTCCTTGTCGATGTGCGCAAAGTTGCTGTGCACCACACTCAGGGCCGCATAGCAGTCCTCGACGCTGTCTAGGATCACACGCACGGCACGCACGTCGTAGAGCTCGCTAAACGGCAGGTGCTTGCGCTGCATCTTACGCCAGATGCTGTAGATGTGCTTAGGACGGCCATAGACCTCAGCACCGTGGATGCCGTTGTCCTCTAAGAGCTTTTGCAGGTTGGAGACAAACTGCTCTATGTAGCGCTCACGCTCAACGCGCTTTTCGCCAAGATCGCGAGCGATCTCTTTGTAGTAGTCGTTGTGGAGGAAGCGGAAAGCTAAATCCTCAAGCTCCCACTTGAGCTGACCAATACCTAAGCGGTTAGCCAGTGGCGCGTAGATATTGGCAATCTCACGGGCAATGGAGAGGCGAGTCACCTCGTCAGCGTTTTTGGCCGCACGGATCACCGCAATGCGCTCGGCGAGCTTAATGACCACGGCACGCACGTCGTCGACCATGGATAAGAGCATGCGGCGCACTTTATCGACCTGCGCCTCAGTATTCTTATTGGAGTTGAGGTTTTGCAGGAAGCGGATGGCCTCCATGTCTTTGACTTTGAGGAGCAGCTTTTTGATGTTCGCGCCAAAGGTCTCCTCGACCTTTTCTAAATCAAGGGCTTGCGCCTCATAGGCCGGATATAAAAAGGCCACGATGAGGGAGTCAAGATCCATGTTCAGCGTCATGAGAATGGAGATAATCTCCGCTGAGAGATTACTCATGGCCTTGATGTCGGAGGCTGGGCGCTCTTTTTTGTGCAGGCAGGCGACCACAAACTCGTGGCATTGCTGCAACTTGAGCTTTTGCTCCTCAGGCAGGTTTAACTTTGCGGCCCACGAATCAAAGTCAAAAGAGGCTTCGTGGGTATCTCGTAACGCAACCATGAAAAACTCCCTTCTTATCAGGGGTTATCACCTGAAAGCCCCGCCGCCATCGCGTAAGCGTCAGCAGCGCACGAGCACTAACAGTACTTAGCGGTGGCAACCACCGCACGCGCGGTGACAGGGCCAATAAAATGCGAACTGAGCGGTCGCATGCCACCTTGGAGTAACTACTAACCGCAGCAGCCTTTTGCCGTGGTCACTGCCATTGGCGCAAGCTCTCTTTGTTAGTTGCGCCTTACCAGCGGCGGCTACAGGGCAGACAGCGTGATGACAGTGGTAGTGGTGGTGGTGACTAAGCCAACTACCTCTAAGTGGTAGTCGAGCGCACAGGGCGATAAATTCTGCAGCAACAGTGGCTATGTTCCCGCAGAGCAGGCGTAAGGCGCCTTGTTAAGGGACTGCACGTCTTGTGCTAACTACAGAGCAGTCAGCTTCAGTCCAGTCACCTGCGTGGTAGCATCCACCAAACAACTTACCCTGAGGTAAAACAGCTCGACGCAGAGTTTGCGGGAGACCACAACTTAGCCTCACTCCTTGAGGCAAGCACCAGAGCCGTGGTTATGGCGTTTCATGTGAGCCACCTCAAGTAGTGTGGGTGCTCTCTCCACCAAACACTGAGGAAAGCCGGTAACTCACCCCCAGCTGCGGCACGGAGTGCGGGAGAAAGTTGGCTTCATCCACCTGCCGCTTGTTTTGTGGGCACCTACGCTCATGCAGGGAGAGCAGCAGTAGCTGGCACTAAGGGCAGCAACAACAGCAACGCGTAGCGCCAAAAGCCAGCGCCACAAAAAGTAAGAGCAAGAGCCCCTACTTCTAAGCCGCGACGGCTGCCACTATGCGCCCTTTCACGCCACTCCCTACAGGGTGGACTTAGCGCGTAAAGACCAGCATGATCTCCACATGCCGCGTCCGTGGGAACATATCAAAGGCTGACCACGAACTTATTTTATAGTGCGCTGCCAATAATTGTGAACAGTCACGCGCCGCTGCCAGTGGATTGCAGGAGATCATAATGATCTTTTCCGGCAGGAGCTTAGCCATATACTGCACCGCACGCTTAGCGCCCATACGGCCTGGATCCATTACCACCACATCGTAGTGGTCTCTGGCCCAAAGCTGGCTTTCAAAAGGCGCTTCTAAGTCCGCCACAAAAAACTTGGCTTGCTCAGCGCTGATGCCATTTACCAGTGCATTGTAGTTAGCATGGCGCACCATATCAGACACGATATCGATGCCCACGACCGTGGAGCCTGCCTTTGCCAGTGGCAGCGCAAAGTTACCTAAGCCACTAAAGAGGTCTAAGACCTTTTGGCCCGCGTGTGGCTGCACTTCCTTGACGACAGCATCGACCATACGGGCGTTAATAGCGGCATTGACCTGCACAAAGGACGATGGGGAGCAGTAGATGCGGCATTGCTGCGACATCACGTACAGTGCTGAGCTCAGGTTGAGGTCAGCATGAGCGCTGGTCTCAGCGCTAGAAGAGGCAATAGCCGCATCCGCAGCAGAGCTACCCTCATCGTAAATGAGGCGCTCACGCACCACCTCGGTGTCATCAAGCTGCTTAAACGGCTCTAACACCGAGAGTACACAGTGCTGCTCCTGACCAAAAGCCACTAAAGTGGCCTCATCGGCCGCACTTAACTTTTGGGTCAGACGCATTAACACGCCGACGGCACCGTCGCTATCTAAAAGCTCAATGTGACCCAGCGAGCGCTTGCCCTCCATTTGGTTTAAGAGGGTCTTAAGCGGGGTTAAGAGCGCGTTTAAGCGCGGGGTGAGCACTTCACAGCTGGTAACAGGCACCAGATCCTGTGAAGCGCCCTCACGAAATCCCAGCACCATTTTGTGGTGATCAGAGCGCACCGCTAAGCGGCAGGCGCGGCGATAGCCACTGTCGGCAGCTTGCAGCGCAAAATGAGGCTTGGCGACCACGGCCGCGGCCTCGGCGGCCATGGCCTTTAAGGCTTGCTGCTGCGCAGCGTTTTTCTCGGCAGCTTGTTTTTGAGCAAGGGCCTGCTTAATGGTGCTCTGCTTACCCAGCTTAGACATGCCTACAGCTTGGCTGACCTTGCTCTCTTTGGCACTCACCATCCCCTGTAAGACAGACTTAGTGAGGATTTTGGCCACGCCCTGAATCTTGGCGGTAAAGGCCATTTGTGGTGGGATGTGTGCTAAAGGACAGCCACCGCAGCGCTCCTGCAGGGGGCAGGTTGGGGTGAGGCGCACAGCGCTGGTGGTGAGGTATTTGGTGACCGTGGCGACTGCAGTTTTGTCCTTACTGGCAGCGGAACCAGCAACAGCATTGGACAGGGCTGGGATCACGCGGGCTTGCTCACCTGGGAGCAGGTTGTCGACAAAGTAGATTTTGTCAGTGGTTTTGCACACTCCACGGCCTTGGATGTCGAGGCTGTGGCAGGACACCTCTAGGGCTTTAGGAGCGGCGGTCTTTTTTTCCGCCTTGTAGAAACTAACCATTGCATTCACCAAAAAGAATAGCCGCAAGGCGGCGGGCTCAGGAAAGAATAGGTACAGGCTCAGGGAGTAGCGTGGAGCAGCATGGAAGTGGCGTGGAAGCTAAGGCCAGTAGAGCAAGGTAGTGGGGTGGTGGCGCCTGCCTGTATGTAGGTAACCTAAAAGCGCCTGACGGCGCCTTAGCTCGAGAGTAAGGCCTGAGCAAACTCCTAATCTCAGGGTAAAACACCTGATTGTAGGTGGTTACCTCCTTTGAGATTTGCTTTTGTGGATACTCATGTCTGTACTCTCTTGCCGCTAAGAGCAGACAGGCTGGCAAGCAAGCACCAACACCACTGTCTTGCTTGGCAGCATCGCATCCTTGCAGCCTACAGCAACTTCAAGGGAGAGTGTAGTAGTAGTAGTAGTAGTAGTAGTGCGGGACACGCATTGCCTTCACTTGGGAATGAGTGCTCTAATCAATGACGGAAGAAGGGAGGCGTAATGGCAAATACCACCATCAAATGCATGGTGCAGGTGAGTCTAAGTCTCACCTGAGGCCGATGCACCATGATTCCCCTAAAATCCGTCATCTCTTAAGCAAGTCGTTCCTTACAGTGGAGGTACCATAAAAAGCGCCTGACGGCGCCTTAGCGCGCGAGTGGCACCTCTGTAAACACCTATGCTCAGAGTAACCGCGAGCAGCTGCAGATGCTGCTGCGGCAGCGCTACTCCTGCTCGCTAGTGGCCGCAGCGGGTGCCGCCTCAGGGGCGGGCGCTGCAGTAGTGGCTGCAGCGTCCTTTTTGGCCTGTTGCTTTTGCTTGAGCATCTGCAAGTACTCGCGATAGAGCCGTCTACTCTCGATCTCTCTACCATGCAGCAAGCGCGACATAATAGCAGACGTCAATTGCTTTGCATTTGCCAAGGCCTGTGGCTTGTGCAGCTTATGCGTAGCAATATCCAATATCTGGATACCCGTAAGCAGCGGGCCGAGCAGATCATGCTGGTAAAAGCGCAGCTTAGCGCGCTTTTGCTCCCGCGTAAGCTTTGGTACTTGTTTCTCACTGCCGCCAAAGCTCGTAGCTTGAGGCAAGTATACCCATGGATCCTCATTAAAGTACGCGCCCGTGGTCATACGAGGCTTATCCTCAAGCTTACGCCCTCTGACCTTGGATTTAGCAAAGAGCAGCGCACTGTCATCGTCAGCGCTAGCGTCAGGGGCGGGGGCGGACGCTGTAACGTCAGCACTGTCCTCGGCAACGTCACCTCCGACGCGCTGTGGAGTGGATCCTGTTATCTCATTGCAGAGCTCGATCATTTCCTGATCAAACTGGATAAAACCCACGCCAAAGCAGTAGCGGTACGGCTCATTAGGTTGCAGAGGAGCACCGCCATCGTCGCACACCGGTACGGCATAGCCGATAGTTTTGAGCAAATTAAGCTCAAAAAGGCGTAAGTTCAACTCAATGTGCTCATGGTGATCAATGGCCTCTAAGCACTGCAAATAGGAAGCAAAGACATCCAAGTTGCCGTTATCATCACCTGACCGATAAAGGTAGTGCAAGAGCTCATTGAGGTACAGACCACAGAAGTACTCAGGCATCTTGAAGTTATAGCCCTCACCACAGAAGGCATAGTCAGTGAGGTAGAACAGATCACCTCTCTGGCTCTGCTTGATGGAGATGCGCAGTGGCACAAAGGGCTGCAACACTCCCTGTAAAGGGCTTCGGGCCCGCTTCGCGCCACGGGCTAAGACCGTGATGGGCCCGTAGTTTAAGGTAATGGTCTCTAAAAAGAGCGAGTGCTCTTGGTAGTCGCGCACATGGTAGATGTAGCACGGCTCATTGTTGATGATGCTAGGCATTACCCGCCCTCCTTAGGGTGGACAAAAGGCGCGATCAGTAAGGAATGAGTGCTCTCATCAGTGACGGCTGCAAGGCTAAGTTAGGTGCTGGTTCGTCCCACATCGTGGGATGAATGGTGCAAGTGAGCCTGAGCCTATCTTAAGAGGGGCACGCCTGCTTGCCTTTAGCTCCGTCATCAATGCAGTCAGTCCTGAAGAGGGAAAAAAGCTCACGTGAGTATCCCAAAAACAAATCTCAAAGGAGGTCACTGCCTACAATCAGGTGTTTTACCTGAGAGGAGACGTTTGCTGAGGCACTACTCGCGAGATAAGGCGCCGTCAGGCGCTTTTAGGTTACTTACAGCGCACCGTAGAGCAATGGGCTAAACACAGACTACACCTAAAGAACCGTGAGAGCGCACCAGAGGCTCATGCTAAGCGCCAGCAGATGCTGAAACCGCCCCGTGCGGTCGACTACCACTTAGGGGTGGTTGGTTGCTACTCAGCACCAATGTCAGCGTGCTTCTGCCCTGTTTACGCCTACCTCTGGTAAGGCGCAATGACCACAGGGCGGATTAAGCGCTCACCTGAAGCGCAACCGTCAGTGCTTTGGCTTGCTGTTGTGGCCTGCAACAAGGACTCACGACGCCACTACTCAAAGTCTGCGTAGCCTAAGCTCTTTAAGGCGCGCTCATCGTCAGCCCAGCCTGCCTTGACCTTGACAAATAAGGACAAGAAGACCTTGGCCTCAATGAGGCGCTCGATATCACGGCGGGCCTCAGTGCCAATGAGCTTAATGCGGCTGCCCTTAGATCCAATGACCATTTTCTTTTGGCCATCGCGCTCCACGAGGATTGCGGCGTGGATATGAATCATGCCCTTATCATCCGGCTTATAGGACTCAATCTCCACAGTAGCAGCGTAAGGGAGCTCATCGCCCATTTGGCGCATCAGCTTCTCACGGATAATCTCAGCGGCCATAAAGCGCATCGAGCGATCAGTGACGCTGTCCTCAGCATAGCAGTGCTCGGCTACAGGCAGGCTGTCACGGATCATTTGCTTTAAGACCTTTAAGTTACTGGCCTTTAAAGCAGACACCGGCACGATGTCTTTAAACTCGAGCTGATCCTTAAGCTTAGCGATCAGGGGTAAGAGCTTGTCCTTATCGGCGATCTTGTCAACCTTGTTAATCACCAAGACCACAGGGGCCTCAACGTTTTTGAGCTTAGCGCCGACCATGTCATCGTCGTCAGTCCATGAGGTGGCGTCGACCACCCATAAGATCAGCTCGACGTCGCCTAAGGACGACTCAGCGGCGCGGTTCATCAGACGGTTAATGGCGTGTTTTTCGGCCTTGTGTAAGCCTGGGGTGTCGACATACACCGTTTGGTAAGCGCCATCGGTGTCGATGCCTAAGACACGATTACGGGTAGTTTGTGGCTTACGGGAGGTAATGGAGATCTTTTGCCCAATGAGGTGGTTCATGAGGGTGGACTTACCCACATTTGGGCGGCCGACAATCGCTACAAAACCAAAGTGGGGCTCACCACTAAAGGAGGCGGTAGCGCCACCACGTAACTGCGCTAATTTAGCCTCTAAATCATCATCGTCTGTGGCAGCATCAGCAGCATCAGCGGTCGCGTCAGCAGCATACTCTGCCTCGGCAGCAGCGCCAGCGTCATGTTCAGCAGCAGAGGCTGCACTTGCAGCGGCAGCAGGATTTTGCTCCTCTGAGGAGGTGGCGGCAGTATGAGTCGCAGGAGCCTGTGTAGCAGTGGTAGTGATATCAGGGGAAGCATTTGCTGCTTTAGCAGCGGTGTGCACCGCTGCAGCAGAGTCTAAGTTTTGCTCTGGGTGCATGGAAAAATCTCTCTGTAGCGGAAATAAAGGGGAGCTCGCAAGTGGCTACCATGTACATGCCATTCATCAAGCGGACAGTCAGGTGGCGCGGGGTAAAACAGCGCAGCGAGCTTGTAGGTACTAAGAAAAGTAAGGCCGTCAGGGCCATCAATCACGGTAGCAGTAACCAGCCTGCCGAGGAACTTCAGGAGCTAAGCCTCAGGTCTTCAGCTGCAGCATACGCGCTGTTAGCCGAGGATCTTTGCGGAAGCAACCGCCTGTACAGCAAGCTCTGACTCACCAGCACGCCACTGAAGAGAGCTTACGGCGCGTCACAGCAGCGTCCCATCTCGCAGCAACAGCTGGCTCTACTCAGAGTTTGGTGGATACCACAACGTAACCTCACACCTTTAGGCAAGCACCTGAGCCGTGGTTATGGCGTTTCATGTTAGCCACCTAAAAGTAGTGTGTGGTTTCTATCCACCAACCACTGAGGACTAAACCTTATGGGCGGCCGTGGTCTCAGCTCTAGTGGTCGCTGGATCTAAAGACCACGCCTTTAGCCTGAGGACGGCCACTATGGGTGGCTGCTTTTGGTTTAGTGTTACGGCCCATTTGTCCTGACTCGTACTTATGGGTAAAGGCGTACTTGCCCTTTTTAGCTTGCAGGATGCTTTGTAAAGAGAGCCTATTGCCCTCCTTACTGCCAGTGGCTGGCTGTGCCTTATTCTTGAGGTGCTTTTTATTTGGCACCTGCATAAGGCTGGATAGTGGCTCTTGCGTTGGACGCAATGAGAGCGTCTTGGTGCGCTCTTCTTTAGTTGTGGCAGCAGAATCAGACGCAGAAGCGGCCTCAGGGGCAGCGTTATCAGCATCAGCAGAGTTTACGGTGCTGGTAGCAGTGGCATCAGTAACCTGTTCCGCAGCGGTGGCAGCTGTGGCTGCAGCGGTCGCAGAGGTATCCTTATCAGCTACGGCAGCGGTATCCGAGGTGGTAGTGGTGGTAGCAGTTGCGACTTTGGCGGCCTCTTCCTGTGCCTTTAAGACGGCTTCTGCTTCTTGGGCGGCCTTTTTCTTTGCCTTAGTAGACATCGCGTCAAAGCGCGTATCCACAACCGAGGTCTCTGCTAAGGCATGGGCCAGATCAAGCTCGCCATCCTCATCGCCACTGTCTTTTAAGATCGCTGGCGGTAAGACCATACCCTGCAAATTAAGCTCTTTGGTTGGGTGGGTGGCGATGTAATCAAGGGCACTGCTGGCGGCCTTTTGCTCCGCACGGCGCTTGGAGGAGCCACTGCCTAAGATCTCGTGCTCGATATGTGGCACCTTTAAGGCCACTTCAAAGATTTGCGCATTCTCATTACCGCTGACACGCACATTGCGATACGTTGGCAGGCCTAAGCGCAGCTTTTGTAAGAGCTCTTGTAAGGCGGACTTGGGATCCTTTTGGGTGATATCAGGGTTGATAGCCTCAAGGCGGGACTTATACCACTTTAAGACCAGCTGATTTACCAGCTCTAACTGGCCATGACTATCGATATAGATGGCGCCAATAATGGCCTCGACAGCGTCAGCGATGAGGGACTCACGGCGGTAGCCACCTGATTTGAGCTCACCTGCACCTAAGCGCAAGCAGTCACCCAAATCAAACTCACGGCCTAATTTGGCTAAGGTGGTTTCACGTACTAAAACCGATCGCAGGCGCGTTAAGACGCCCTCTGGCTGCTGTGGGAACTGCTTAAACAGGGCAGAGGCGATGACCATACCCAAGATGGAGTCCCCTAAGAACTCTAAGCGCTCATTGTGCTTGGCGCTGTAGCTGCGATGGGTAAGGGCTTGCTCTAAAAGAGAGACATCCTGAAAGCCATACCCAATAGTTTGCTCGAGGTTTTGGAGGCGGTAGTAAGAACTGTTATCAGCCATGGAGGTAATCCAAGAACGCAGCCGATAGACGCCAGTTTTTCTTTACTCAAGGGGTTACTGCCTGTGGAGCTAATGCCGCTGCGACCTAGGCCTTTGCGGCAAGAGTCTGTGGCCTGTAGCCGGTGTCACAGCTAAGAGCGGCGCCTGCCACGTCTTGCCTTACGCTTAGGATTGGTTAAGACAAGGACAGGAGCGACATCAGCGTCAGCAGCTGCGCTGCAGCGGAGGCAGACTAAGGCACAACAAGCAGCTTGAGAAAGAACAGCGAGCGTTTATAGGCTGGGCACTCAAGAAAAAAGCACGCACTTAAGGTGCGGTGTAAGCACTGGCCACCTTTCGTGGTGGCACAGTTAAAAGATAGTGGCTCTAATGAGAGAGGACGCACAGTGCTGCGTTACACGACAGCACAGCTACGAATGGCGAGCGTAGCCTAAAGAGGCTTAGCGTGATAGTGAAAAGACGGCGTGGCGTAGAGCTTAGAGATCAGCAGCTAACGTTAAGCCACGTGCCTTAAGCTTCTGCGCAAAGTATGGGATGCTGAGCTTTAAGCCCTCGACCAGTGGTACGCGTGGCTCCCAGCGCAGTCTGTTCTTAGCCAAGGTAATATCTGGGCGGCGTCGCTGCGGATCATCAAGCGGCAAGTCTTTATAAATAAGGCGCGACTGACAATCAGGAATCAGTTCCAGCACCTTGGACGCCAGCTCCAGAATCGTAAACTCGTGCGGGTTGCCTAAGTTTACCGGCCCCTGAAAAAGAGGATCTGAATTCATCATCAGCGTCATGCCGGAAACGAGATCGTCGATAAAGCAGAACGAGCGCGTTTGCTGACCACGGCCATACACCGTGAGATCTTGCCCTTGCAGTGCTTGGCAGATAAAGTTGCTCACCACACGGCCATCGTTGGGATCCATAAAAGGACCGTAGGTGTTAAAGATGCGGATCACCTTAACCTTAGCCCCCTTATGGCGGGCATAATCAAAGAACAAGCTCTCCGCGCAGCGCTTACCCTCGTCATAACAGGCACGAATGCCGTTAGGATTGACGTTGCCGCGATAGTCCTCGCTTTGTGGGCTAACCAAAGGATCGCCATACACCTCCGAGGTCGAGGCTTGCAGCACGGTGGCATCGTGCTTTAAGGCCAAATCCAGCACATTGATAGCACCCAAGACGCAGGTCTTAGTCGTCTCAATGGAGTGCACACCTTGGTAAGCAGGTGGACTGGCAGGACAAGCGAGGTTATAGATTTGATCCAGCTTGTTCTCTGCACCGCTAAGTTGTGGCCAGTCCGTAAAAGGCACACAGACATCGTGCTCGACAAAGGCAAAGCGCTCATTGTCCACAAGAGGCTGAATATTGTCGTAGCTGCCGGTGTAGTTATTATCGACACACAGGACGCGATGGCCAGCAGCCAACAGGCGTCGACACAAATTGGCTCCGATAAAACCCGAGCCACCTGTCACCATTATGTACATGAGACTATCCTGAGAGTGCTGGTGCAGCCAGCATGAGAGCCCTGCACAAACACACAGAGCGAACAAGGCGTCGCAAGCTCTGCGTTTGAGCCTTATCTTAGCGCCTCGTTACAGCAACCACCTTAAAGCACCTGCCTACCTGTATGCAGGCTGCTACAAAGCGCCACTAAAAGTGGTAAAACTTACGGTAATGCTCACTTGAGATGCATGAGCAGCAAGCTTGGTAAGAGAGGCGTTTTGACAGAAGCCCCTGCGTTGTCTCAGCGTGTTAGAGACTAACCTGTTTACAGACGCTCCCCTACCGCACAAGAAAAGGAGCTTAAGCTACGCGATACCGATACCTCGGTATGTAAAGCCTAAAGCACGGGCCGTATCAGCATTGAGCATATTGCGGCAATCCACAATATGGCGCTGACGCATGAGCTCGGCAGCAGCTTTCAGATCTAAATCTCTAAACTGCGGCCACTCGGTTAACACCGCCAGCACATCCGCACCTTGACAGACCTCTTCAGCGCTGTGGCAGTAGGTAACACGCGTAGCATAGCTCTCCAATAAGAGCTTGGCGTTATCCATAGCCTGTGGATCAAAAACGCGCAACGTGACCTTACTATTGCTGTGCAGCACCTCTTGCAGAATCTGCATTGCAGGGCTGACACGACAATCGTCAGTACCGTTTTTAAAGGCAAGGCCCAACATGCCCACGACCGGATGCTCCTCCGCACGGTCAAGTGCGGTCAGGATACGTGTGGCCATGTCCTTAATACGCTGGTTATTGCCATTAATAGTGGCCTGCACCAGAGTCATATCGAGGTTGTTTTGGCGCGCCATAAAGTCAAGCGCCATGGTGTCCTTAGGGAAGCACGAGCCACCAAAGCCTGGGCCTGGATTTAAAAAGCTAGGACCGATGCGGCGATCAAGGCCCATGCCCGCTGCGACTTCGTAAATATTAGCGCCCGTCTTCTCGCAGAAGTTAGCCATCTCATTGATGAAATGGATCTTAGTCGCTAAAAACGAGTTGGAGGCGTACTTAATGGTCTCGCTGGAGCGACGGCTCACCTGCAAAAGCTTGCATTGAGGATTGAGCTTAAGCAGCGGCTGATAGAGCTCATAGACCACTTTTTTGGCCGCCTCGGTATTGGCACCGACGACAATGCGGTCAGGGTGGAAGAAGTCATGAACAGCATAGCCCTCGCGTAAGAACTCAGGCAGCGAGATCACGTCAAACTTTTCTTGAGCAACAATCTTAGCGATGAGGCTTTCGACATTATCGCCCGTCCCTACAGGCACCGTAGATTTGTTGGCTACCACGGTATAGGCGTTTTGCTGTAAGTACTGAGCCATCTCCGTGGCCGCTTCGTAGACATAGCGCATGTCCGCTTCATGCGTCACAGGATGTGGTGGCGTGCCTACGGCAATCACCACTAATTGCGCGCCAACCACACCTTCGGCCATAGAGGTCGTAAAGGTGATGTTACCGGCGGCAAAATTCTTTTTTAAGAGCTCAGAGAGCCCCTCTTCGTAAAGGGTAACCTTGCCTTCTTGCAAGGTAGAGATCTTGGAAACATCGCGGTCAATGCACACCACTTGGTGGCCTAGCTCCGCTAAGCCCACACCGGTAGGCAAACCGACGTAACCTGTACCAATAATGGCTACTTTCATCTAACACCGGCGCGGCTACCACCAAGAGCACTTGGGGAGGAAACGCCGTCTCCTTTTCTTTGTTCCGTTAAGAGGTGATGCGCTGAAGCGCGCAAGCTACGCCGATGGCGCCTTAATCGATACCGCCGATCCGCTCCCAGCGAATCGCTGACGGGATAAAGCTTGGTAAGAAGTCATCAGCACTACGGTTAAACTCCAGAGAGAGCCAAATTCCCACGGTGCGGCCAATGAGGTACTCTTGTGGTACAAAGCCCCAGAAGCGGCTGTCCTTACTGTTGTCGCGGTTATCACCCATGACAAAGTAATAGCCCTCAGGCACAATCCACGAGCCACGCAAAGCACCTTTTTGGCGGAAGTAGTAAGGCGTCAGATCAGGCACGCGCGTATTGACTTGCATGCGGTGCGTCACCTCACCTAAGGTCTCCTCAAAGACTTGGTACTTTTCCTCATAAGTAGCACCTTGCTCGGTGATATCCCCCACATACTTCACTGGCACCGGCTCTGGGCTTGAGCAGTTGCGCTGTAGGTTTTTACCACCATCACCATTAGCATTAATTGACTCTGGCGTGACGTTTTCTGGCAACACACAAGCTTTACGCAGATAAACGCGCTTACCGGCAAAGATCACCTCGTCGCCTGGGACGCCAATCACACGCTTAATGTAGTCGATGCTCGGATCCTCTGGGTACTTAAAGACCACCACATCACCACGCTGCGGCTCATCATTCTCAATCCAGATGCTATTGGTGAGCGGGTTGCGAATGCCATATGACCACTTGGAGACCGCGATAAAGTCGCCAGGCAAGAGCGTAGGCTCCATAGAGCCAGAAGGGATGCGAAATGGCTCAAAGACAAAGGCGCGAAAGAGAAACACAAAGAGGATCACAGGGAAGAGTGAGCCAATTTGTGTTACCAAAGACGAGCCGTCTTTTAAGCGCTGGGCCTCTTTGCGTGGCAGCTTAGGGTTATCAGCTAAAGCCTTACGATAGGCCTCTAAACGCGCAGGGCGCAGCTTAAAGAAGTCAAAGGCGAAAGCGAGGCCCGAAAGGAGTGAGGCTATAACCAAAACCAAGGAAAAAGTGTTCATGGCACCCACATGCTGTGCTGCTGATGATGGTGGTTACACCCAGTAGAGTAGCAGCCGCTACCCTACTGCATGCAAGAGTACAGAGGTAATTGTACTAATCCTTGCCCACCTTTAAAATCGCGAGGAAGGCCTCTTGAGGCACCTCGACGCGACCTAACTGCTTCATGCGCTTCTTACCGGCCTTTTGCTTCTCTAAGAGCTTGCGCTTACGGGTGATATCACCACCATAGCACTTCGCCAGCACGTCCTTACGTAAGGCCTTAACGGTGCAGCGAGCGATGATCTGGCCACCGATAGCCGCCTGAATGGCGATATCAAACATCTGCCGTGGAATCAGCTCTTTCATCTTCTCGACTAAGGCACGACCACGGGACTGGGCAATCGAGCGGTGCACGATGATAGCCAAGGCATCGACGCGCTCACCTGCAATTAAGATGTCCACACGCACCAGATCGCCACGCTCAAAGCGCTTAAAGCTGTAGTCAAGCGAAGCATAGCCACGCGATACCGATTTAAGGCGATCAAAGAAGTCGAGCACCACCTCACTCATTGGTAGCTCGTAAGTTAAGGCCACCTGATCGGCGTGGTAAACCATGGAGGTTTGCACACCACGCTTTTCTTGGCAGAGCGTCATCACCGCGCCTACATAGTCGCTTGGCATTAACATGCGGCACTCCGCGATTGGCTCACGGATCTCGGCAATGTTGCTGATAGGTGGCAACGCCGCTGGGCTGTCGATGTGCACGATCTCACCTGAGGTCAGTAAGATCTCGTAGATTACCGTTGGGGCAGTAGTGATGAGGTTTAAGTTGTACTCACGCTCCAGACGCTCTTGGATGATCTCCATGTGGAGCATGCCTAAGAAGCCGCAGCGGAAGCCAAAGCCTAAGGCGGTGGAGTTTTCTGGCTCAAAGAAGAGCGAGGCGTCGTTCAGCGAGAGCTTATCTAAGGCGTCACGGAAGGCATTGTAGTCATCGGTATCGACAGGGAACATACCGGCATAGACCTGAGGCTTAGCCTTTTGGAAGCCTGGCAATGGCTCGGCTGCCTCATTGCGAGCATGAGTAATGGTGTCACCTACTGGCGCGCCATGAATGGTCTTAATGCCACAGACTACCCAGCCTACTTCACCGCAATTGAGCACGCCCACGTCCACACGCTTTGGCGTGGAAATACCTAAGCGCTCCACTTCCCACGTTTGGTTGGTGCTCATTACCTTGATCTTGTCGCCCTTACGGATAGTGCCGTTTTTCACGCGCACTAAAGAGACCACGCCTAAGTAATCATCAAAGTAGGAGTCGATGATGAGGGCTTGCAGCGGTGCCTCAGGATCGCCATGTGGGGCGGGAATGGATTGCACCAAGCGCTCGAGGACATCGGTGACACCGATACCGGTTTTGGCCGAGCAGCGGCACGCGTCATGAGCCTCAAGACCGATGATGTCTTCGATCTCAAAGATAACTTTTTCTGGGTCGGCGGCTGGCAGGTCGATCTTATTTAAGACAGGGATGACCTCTAAATTGAGGTCGATGGCCTGATAGCAGTTAGCCAACGTTTGGGCCTCGACGCCTTGACCGGCATCGACGACCAGCAGGGCGCCCTCGCAGGCAAACAAAGAGCGAGAGACCTCGTAGGAAAAGTCGACGTGGCCTGGGGTATCGATGAAGTTAAGCTCGTAGGTTTTACCGTCTTGAGCTTTATAGTGCAAGGTGACAGCTTGGGCCTTAATAGTAATACCGCGCTCACGCTCGATGTCCATAGAGTCAAGCACTTGCGCTTGCATTTCGCGATCGGAGAGGCCACCACAGACTTGGATGAAGCGATCAGATAAGGTGGACTTACCATGATCGATGTGGGCGATGATCGAGAAGTTACGAACTAAGTTTTGGTCGAAAGTGTCAGCCATATGCAACCCAAAAGGAGAGTACCGAGACTAGGCCGCGCTCCCGTCACAGACAAGCAACCTAAACCAAACACGCTACATAACCTAAACCAAACACGCTACATAACGGGGAAGGGGAGAGGAAAAAGAGCCTAGCAAGGTGGCGCCACTAGCGCCGATGGGGCGATAAATAAAAATGTCCCTAAGAGGGCATACAATACCACAAAAGGCTTGTTTTAGGCAGAATAGAAAGTAGCTCACTTGTAGCAGGCGCGTACACCTGCTACAGAGAGCCAGAGGAAGGAGCAAAGAGAGAAGAGGAAGAGATAGCGTGCGGGCAAATGATAACGTGCGATAACAGCGCACCGACTAACCACGCACAAGGTTGTGCTGCCGCTCAGCACCACCGATAGTCGAGGCGACATCTGCCACCTTGTAAAAATGACCCAAAGGATAGGCACGGAACATCTTGAGCTCGTTGTAAGCCAGTAAACCCAGTAAATAGTCAGAAGGGATGCGTACTGGGTAGCCTAGCTTAAGCAGGCGCTCACAGGCATTTGATGTAACAACATAGAAAGCAGCCAACACAATCACACGGCGCTGATTGTGGATAGAGTCAATAGCTGGGTGGTGCATCCCCAAGCGCTGGAAATAGAACTCGTTGTTTGGGCCGAAGCGATACTTGTGCGACAGCGGCAGATTTTTAATACCAACATGTGAGGAGAAATGCACCACATCCCATGGTTCGGTGATGCAATCTAAGCTATGTAAGGCCACTACAGCATCAGGATGTAAAAGCGCATCGTCCTCTAAAATCACAGCCCGATCTAAGCCACAATCAAGAATGTGCTGGTAAAGACGCAGGTGTGAAAAAGCGCAGCCCACCTCAGGCGGTGTGAGCTTGGTTTGCACAATGATTTTTCGCCCCATACGCACAGGCAACACCACCTCATCTTGCAGATCACACTGCTGCTCCTGCTCAGGCGTAAGATTACGGCCATCGGTAGCGGCAAAAAACTCGTACTCAAGCCCCAAAGATTCCAGCATTGCGGCCATACGCTCACGGCGGTCTGCACTTCTGCGCATGTTGATGACAAAGATCTTGATCGCCATAGACAATATGTCCTCCCAAAGAATCTCTTCTGGTATGACTCCGTGTTTAAAGGCTTGGATGTATTGTGTGATGCCATATGCCCCAAGGCAATGCGCTACAGACCGCTTAAACAAGCAAAAAATCTAATTTTGCGGCCCTGTGTAGGTAATAAGGCGCTTTGCTGCTGCAAGTCATACTGCAAGCCAGCCAAGTATCAGCACTTAGCTTTCTCGCACATTTTATCGCGCCAGCATAACTACAGCCTATATCCGCCGCATTTCATGCCACTTGCGACCAAGCATTGACAGAGTCGAATCCAAGCCCCCAGCTTCGGCAAAGAACTTATCCACAGGATAGGCACGGAACATCTTCAACTCATTGTACGCGAGATAGCCTAGCAAGTAATCAGCAGGAATACGCACTGGATACCCCAGCTCTAACAAACGCTGGCAGCCACTGCGCTTAATGACGTAAAAGATGGTGGTGCCCACTACACGACGTCGGTTTAAGAAGACATTGAGTAGAGGACACTGTAACCCCGCACGCTGGAAATAAAACTCATTATGCGGGCCAAAGCGGTACTTGTGTGCCAGATACAGGTTTTTGAGACCTAAATGCAGGGAGAAGTCGACCACATCCCACGCCTCACGAATGCAGTCAAGATTGTCTAAAGCCAGCAAGGCCGGAGGATATAAGTTGATGTCATCCTCCATAATCACAGCCTCTTCTAAGCCCTGATCAAGGATATGCTGATAGAGACGCAGATGTGAAAGGGCACAGCCAATCTCTGATGGTGTGAGCGGGTTTTCCACAATGGTTTTAAGCCCAAAGCGTAGTGGTAGCACCACCTCCGGTTGCAAAGAGCAGCTTTTGAACTGCTCCTCAGTCAACTGTCTACCATCAGTGGCAGGAAAGAACTCAAAGTCTACCCCCAACTGCGACATCATGCGCGTCATGTGTTCGCGTCGATCAAGACTACTGGCCATATTGACCACAAATATTGGTAACGCCATTACGTATCACCTGCGTTGAGAACAACATGGGGACATGTAGTTCAGGCTAATTTGCCTTATATAGTTACAACAAAGATTTGTATGGCCATTCTACAGACGTCGGGGAGTTGAGCAGGATTATTTGTACTGCTAGGGCAACTTGCTGGTAAACTGCGCTAGCACCTCCTACATATAAACTGCTTCTAAGAACCGCTGCGGGGCTGTATGCTGACACCGTCTAAACTTCATTTTGCGCTACATTTTGTTGAAAAGGCAGCTCTAAGCTCAATGCCGTTAAGGATCGATC
>CASEBB010000018.1 GCA_949286015.1 uncultured Succinivibrionaceae bacterium
TCAATCAAGGCACGGTGCTTTGCCTTGGCGCATTCTCCTGAGCGTTTACGTCAGTTATTCTAACAGCTTCTGGCGGGGAAATAAGATGCGTCAGCCCTGTCTCTTTTTCTCGCGCCCAAAAACAAAAAGGCCCGTGGCAATCGCTCACCACAGACCTCTTGAGCACACAGCTTAGCTTTACAGCAAGCTGTCGCGTAAGCTCAACTCAAGCTTACTTTTTGTGTAATTGGCGAGCACCCTCAGCAGTCGAAACCACTAAGTCTAAAGTGCTCTCACCGTCAGAAGCAGCCTCGACGCCAGCGCCAACAGCACCCTCTAATACTGGAGCATCAGCAATACGCACACGCGAACGTAATGGCTCCTCTAACATGGCAATAGCAGCCTGCGAGCTAATCACGCCCGAGCCTAAGTCGGCTAACACCACTACGCCCTCACCCTGATCGGCCTTCTTAATAGCGTCTAAGACTTTTTGTGGATCAGTGCCTAAGCCACCTTGTGCATTGCCACCGGCAGGATAAATAGGCATCTTGGTACCGTCACGGGCAGAAATCTGCTGCACCATGTCGCAAATACCCTCGGCAACCTTACTGCTGTGAGAGACAACAACAATACCAATCATACGACGAAAAACTCCTTGAAGCCTAAGCTGACCACGAAACTAAGCAGTGGGTGCCTCTGACCACAGTCAGGGGGTGATGGTAAGCACACGCTCAACCATCTTAAGTTAGGCATGCCTATATTGTACCGAAAAAGCTGATGCCTCGCGCAGCAATGCTGCACATAAGCTGCTAGCAAACCCAACTGACTGTCGTTTACCCTCGCCTCGCGTGCCCCCTTCTTTACCCTACCTAGGTAAAGTTAACGAAGCACAAATACCAAAAGGCAAATAGCACTGTAAGCGCAGGATACTTCCTACACTCTGGCGCCCTTGCCCACCATGTCTCAGTGCTGTTATACCACAAGAGCCTAGTACTAGGAACGCTTAGGGAATGGAAATGCTACCTAGCTAGCGATTTTCACTAATTTGCATCCATTATTAGGCAGATTGTAGGGAAAAAGCACCACTGGGAATCAGCCTTGCTCACGCCTTGCCCCAAAGTGCACGGGGCTTGACAGTGATAACACCACGCGCTACGCACTAATAGTCATAAAGCGCAACACCCGCACCCCAACTTGCACCTCAACCCCCCTGAGGAATGAGTGATCTCAGCAGTGACGACGATGGCTGGGATGAGTGTTGGTTACGTCCACACCTTCTATATAAATGGCGCTCTAGCCAGAGCCTACCTTAAGATTGAGCTCGCATGGTTGCCATAAATGCAGTCACCTCTTAGGTCAGTCGCTCCCTACTTATCTTCCACTTCCTCACCCCTCAGCAGCAAGCTCCAGCACCGCACTCTGCGCCTCCCCAGCGGCCCTCCATATAAAGCCCCACCCTCAGCGCGTACTGTCTGCCCCACACAGTAAAGCCCCCTTAGCAACAACTTTTTGGCAAAAAGCCGCTTCGAGGCCTCTGCTTTTCCCTTTTTGTCCCCAAACTTGATCACAAGGCTTAAAGAGGGGTACCCCCTCTTATTAAGCGCTTGCCTATGCCCTTTTTCCTAGCAAAAACGCTCATACATCTAGGCAAATTACGGCACAAACAGCAGATTATCTCGGTGCTGCAGCATAACGTCTGGCGCATAGCTTTACAGGAGCTTTTTGGCGTTAGAGTAGAGCCATACATCATCCAAACCGTGAGCGCGTAGCTTCTTCGTTGCCTACGCGCTTCTTTTGGCCCCATTGCGTACTCTTTGGCGGCAGCTTTTGCTGTTTTCCAACATTAGCCACAGAGAGCTACCGTGGTGGCATCCTTGTTTTCCCCTGAGAGAGGCAAACTTACCATGAGCCTATCACCACAACCCTTGCAGCACGCGGGGCTAATCCCTACCCCTTGCAGCTTATACGAGGTTAAAACCAATCTGCAGGCGCTACGTCAAAACAACGATGTGCAGCAAATGGCTTTAGCGCAAGAGCTGCACACGATGCAAAGCCGCATCAGCCGTTGCGAGAGCTTAAAGACCCTGCGCTGGTTTAATGATGGCGAAACGCAGCAGCTGGCTCAGTTCTTTGCGTGCCCACCAACTCTGCTGCAATACCGCCCTGAGCCGCTGGTGGCGTTCAAGCTAGAGCAATGCAGCTCCCTCACCGCCATTGATTTTCCTCAGGACCTGCTGGAAGCCAAAAGCAACCTGCTGTTTTACCGCCTGCGCCAAAACTTGAGCGCCCAACTGCTGGCAACACGCTTGGATTTGCCAGAAAACGTAGTTATCAGCTGGGAAGAGTACTGCTCGGAGCAATGGCCAAGCATGGAGCAATGTCTGAGATTAATGCAGCTGCTCCAATGCCCTCCCGACGCCCTGCGCATGAAAGCTTGTGCTTTGGGACTGCACAACAAGCATCGCGTCACCGTCTTTCCTCCAAGCTCTATCTACGGCTACCAGCAAAGGCAACAGCGCGTGGCCACTGCGACCATGAAGACCATGGATACCATGGAGACAAAGGAAGCCACAACGCCTGCTCTGGCAGTACAGCAGCCGCAGACTGCTCAGCCAGAGCCTGTGCCTGTAGAAACAGCGTGTATCTCTGTGCCAGTACAGCATGACTTACCAGTGCAGGCGAGCAAGGCGGAGACGGAGAAGGAGAAGCTATCGCCTATCGCCGCTTCGCTGGTAGAAAGCGTAGACAGCACGACGCTGCTGCCACCATTACCCCTCACCAGTGCCGCGCCACCATTGCGAGCTGAGACTGAAGCCACACAGCCAAGCCCTGAGGCAGGAGAGATCGTAGTAAATGGCAACGCTGATAACCTACGCTGGGTTATGCCGCAACTTAAGCCCAAACTGCGTTCAGTGCCGAGCTTCCATGGCTGTGCCAACATCACCAACTGGTCACAGCTTACCGACTGTAAGTGCGATGCCTTGCAGTATATCGCCCTGCAAGTGACTGATAGCAGTCTGCACACTACGCTGGGCATTAGCACGGGGGATGACGTCATTGTGGACGTGAAGCAGCGTGACCGCTATACCCTCATCGGCAAGCTGGTCGCGATTTTACTGCCGGACAAGGCTACCACGGTGCGCTACATCGGTAGGCGTCATCACAAGTGGGTGATCTCCAACTCCAAGCACATGGCTAAGGCCCAACCACTACCACCTAACTTTGGGGTTCTTGGACGGGTGGTCTCGTGCTGCAAGCAAAACTTCTAAGGCGTCTCCCTACCATGGGATGCCTCAAAGTGCCCACTATCACCACTGATAGCAGCGCCCGCCCCCAGCGTCTGCCTCCTAAGCCACAGTCCACTAACACCAACAAACGAGAGGAACAGAGCGACGCACCACGGCGCGACTGCCTCAAGAGCAAGGGATGTCACTGACATCCCTTTTTCTTTGCCTGTAAGCCTCAGCAGCCCTGCTACAGCACTACGGTGCACTGGTATCGTCGTCACTTGTTGGTGTTGCGCGCGTAATGGCTAAACCACCCTCATGTGGAGTAGTAGACGCTAAGAGTGGACTGACAGGAGCAGCGCCCGTCCCTGTATCTCCCAAAAAGAGCGCTGAAGCGGTGCCCAGTAAGTCCGTGTGGCTGGCGCCAAAAACATCACCACCTAAGAGGCTCTCGGCATTTTCGTCAGGAAGTGCACTCAGGGTAGGCGTAGCAGAAACAGTATGCGCAGTCTCTGCTTCATGGTCGCTACTGCTTAACAGAGACGTCGAGGCGGCAGCTATGGCCTCTGTATGCAAGTCAGATAATGGTACTTGCGAAGCAGTGGCAGCATCAGCAGCGCTCTCTGCTTCTGCCTCTGGCGTGACGGCACGACTCTCAGATAGTGCAGCAGCAGTAGCGTCTGTCTTGTCTTCATTAGACACCACTGTAGCTGCCTCTACAAGAGCTGAACTCTGGTTACTGGAGGTAATGGCTAAGACTGCACTGGCACTCTCTCCTGCTACAGCAAGCGTAAGCGTACTCGCGCTGGCCAGCGTACTCTCCTCTGCACTCTCGCTCTCTACAGATAGCGCTTCCTCAGCAAGAGCGGCAGTGCCCACTGCCCCCACAGAGGCCATGGAGCGCAGCGCACTTTCTCCTTGAGAGTGAGCAGCTGTGTCATTAGCCGCCTCTGCACTTACCGCCCCAGCAGCAGCCACAATCTCTAAAGCCCCTGCATCAGTCTCAGTTCCCGCGCCAGCGCCAGTGTCAGCAAACTCACTGTCAGCAAGCAAGGCCTGCGCGTCTGTAAGCGCGGTAGCACTGCCGACACTCTTTAGCTCCCGAGCTGCCTCTAAGGATGCCGCTAAGTCTCCTGTAGTCCCTACCGCTGGTACTGCATCACTGTCTGTAGATTCTGGTGGCAGCGCGGCTGGCTGCCGTGCCATAGCATCATTCTCTATGGTAAAAGAGCTGGTATCCAGAGCACTCAGTGTAGCCTCTGGCTGCTCCCTGTGCAGGGCCAGTTCACTCTGCTCCTGAGTCTTACTCTCAGTAGTATCAGGGGTAACAATTTGCACAGCGGAGGTATCAGGCTGTGGTACCTGCAGCGCGGCTTTTAGTGTCTCAGGTGCAGGAGCAAAAGCAAAGTGCGCGGCTACCGTCTCACTATCGCTTCCTGTCATGGCCACATTGCTCTCTGCTGAGGCTGGCGCTGTACTGAGCGTATGCGGGGTAATGCTCAAAGCCGCAGCGCTCTTATCACTTACAGTAGCAACCGCCCCCGCTAAGGACAGCGCCGCTGAGGGCTCAGTATCCTTACTGCTAGCGGCAACCGTATTGTCGTCATCTGTTGCTGCCGTGTCTGTGTCGGTAGCAGTGGTAGTGGCAGGCTGCTCCTCTGTGTTGGTCTCACTCTGAGTGTTGGTGGCTGGAACCGAGTCGCTGATGGAGATATAGGTAGCTGTTACCGCTGGCATCTCCACTGGAGCTGACTCTGTTTTCTCAGATTGCTCCTCGACAGCGGCTGTGCTTGCTGTGGCATTTTGTGGTTGAGTCGTCACAACGTTCTGCTCACCACTGCCTTGGTAGTCACCACCGACACCGCGCTCTTGCGTCTCACTGCCTTTAGCGCCACTTACCTGCTCGCCACTCTCTTGAGCACCACTCCCCAGAGCACTACTTTCCTGAGCGCTCAGCTCGACACTATGTGGTACCACATTAAGAGCAGTAGCCACCGAGAGCTGGTCTTTACGGCGTAACTCTAAGGAGCCCTCTTGCGTATCGCCCAGAGAAGAGTCAGCCGAGGCTGGCAGGTCATAATCCACCGGTGCTTGTGGCGTCAGCGCAGCATTACCCGCCTGCACTCTAAGCGCAGATAAAACCGCAGCATTACTCTGCGCAGTCAGCTCCGCAGAAAAGATACCGGCAGCCGCCTCTGTATCCACAGCTGCTAGCGTGCTGCTACTCTCATCAGCGCTGCTCATGGCGGCTGGGCTAATGGCTAAATTAGGAGCTGCAGCGTGGGCGCTACTTACACCTACCAGCAGCTCAGGATGCAAATTAGGCTGTAACAATGGCGAGTACGTGCTGGTATCCACCCGCAGGATATCCACCGCTGACAGCGGACTAACCGCTTCTACCTCGGGGCCCATATCCGCTCCCATAACCTCGCCGTCAGCTAAGAGTGTATCTGCACTGTGAGCGCTGCTAAAGCTAGTCTGCTCCGGTGTCGGAGCTTCATTGGTGACGCGCTCTTTCTTTTTGCGGGTATTGGTACGGGTACGCTTACGGGCACTCTTGCTCTCGTCGGTGCTAGCGGCTTTTTTCTTTGTAGTGGTATCTGTAGTGGCAGCTGTGTCAGTGGTAATGGTGGTGGCAGTGCTCTTATGATCTTTGGTGGTGTTTGGCTCTGGGGTAGCAGCCGGTGCAGGTGCAGTACGGACTACGCCAGGGAGCACCTTAATATTGCTGCTGGTAACATTGGAGACATAGACCCTGCCGTAAGTAGCCTGACTTTGGCTTGTGCTCATAGGCGGCGCGGCAGTGGCAACGTCAGCTTTACTCTCTTTGGGGGTGGCACTTGGCTCTGACGGCGCGGCTGTACTCTGCTCTGGCGGTGCAACGGTAGCGGAAGAAGAAGATGATGATGATGATGATGATGTGGTGATGCTAGCAGTGGTTTGTGCTGCAGATGCTGGCACCAGACTCTCTGCCTTACTGAGGCTATTGACGCTCTCTTGTGTACGGACAACGGCACCTGTGGCCACATCACGGACGATGACTCGTTTTTGCCAAGCGCTGGTCATAGCCTGCTTCACTGCTGCTACCGAGCCTAATTGCTTGAGGCGCAGCGCCTGCAGGGCTTGATTGAGATTGAGATCAATAAAAGCTGGCATAACACCTCGAACGACGGTAACAAGCAGCGGCGTTATGTTGGGCTCTTTTTAACTCATCCTGACAGCGTCCTTGGTGCTCAGTCCTCTACAGGCAGAGGAGCAAGTAACAAGCACCACGATTTAAGCAGTCTCAAGAGCAAACGCCATGACGTGGAGGTGCGTAACTTTAGAGAGGAAACAGTAAAGGCAGGGGGCTCAAAGCAGTGCTGTGTTTGAGCCGGCACCGTAAGCGGTGCGCTAAGTAGCAGTAATGTACCACGAATTAGTGGCAGGTTGTAGCATTTAGCGGCGAGAGCACCGCGCGGCGGTGCTCACAGAAATGGTGGACTGCGACCACAGTGGCAGCAAGAAGCACCAAGCCCTGAGGTAGAACCAAAGGCCAGATAAGGCCAGCAGAACGTGCTGTCTTTGGCCCTCTCTGGCTTTAGCACCTCTTAGGAGTTCTTGGCCTGCGCTCTGGTCTTAGGCGTAGCCTTGGCCTTAGGCGATGGCTTAGTTTTGGTCTCCGCCTTTGGCTTGACCACAGGCTTTTTGGCCGTGGCTTTAGCTTTAGAGGCTTTCTTAGCCGCAGCTTTGTCCTTTGCTGGAGCCTTGCGCTGAGCAGCGCTGTGAGTAGTCTTGCTACTTCTGCTGCTGACAGCGTTGTTAGCCTGCTTACGGCTAGCGGTTTTGGTTTTACGCGCTGGCTGCGGGCTAACAGCAAATGCAGGCAGCTCTTGGTTTTGCACGGTAATAGGCTCAACCATGCCCTCGCGGCGCTCGGTGTGCCATCCTGTTGCCAGCTTGGTTGTCGTAACAGTACTCCACGCACCGATCTGCCGGTATTGATCGCAAATTACCACGACAACCCAGACCACAAGCTTTCCCTTATTGATAAGGTTGTTGAAATAATCATTGGCAGCCATCTGCTTCTCTGCCTTTTTGAGCATGGCTTTTTTCGTCCGCTCAGTATTGGTTCGCACGCGCTTGAGCTCAAAGGCATAAATGGTATCGCTTGTGCGAGCAACCAAATCACACCGACCATGGCTATTGGCTACCTCATCCTTAGTGGAGACTTTAGCGGAACGTAGCCACATCTTAAACAAGGTACGGTAGATGTTCTCCTTTGGTGGTTGCGCATCATCATCATCATCTTCTTCTGGGAAGACGTCATAAAGAGAGTCACACAAGAGCAGGTTAAGGCTCTTGCACACCAGATCCATATCCCCAGATCCTAAGGCATTTTGCGCATCCTTGAGCATCTGATAGACTTCTGTCTCTTCCTTGCCAGCCATATGGGCCGTGAATACAGCACTAAGCTCTGAAAACACCTCATAGTTGGTGATATCGCACGTGTATCTGCTAGGGGAGGAGCTGATGACATCTTTGGTGTTATCGGCAATCTCGCGGATAGTGAGCATACCGCTTTGCACCATGATCTGATCCAAGGTCACATCGGAAGCCTTTACAGGGCTTGACAAGGCCCCCAAATCCAAATCGACGGGCAGGCTATACTTTTCTATTAGAGCAGCTACGTCATAATTACGGCCTCGCAAAAACGAGCGCAAGGCACTGGACGCACCTGAGCTGTCCATCCAGAACGAATCAAAGTAGAGCTTGAGATTAGGCTTTTGCAAAAAGTCAGGCTTCAGCACAGGCTCAAAGAAATTGTTAATGGAAAATGGGCTGTACACTGATACCGACGCTTCTTTGTCGAAGCAAAAGCCATCGTAATGCAGCTTAAGCTGCTCCTTAAGCTCATCTGTAGTAATACCGAGCTTGGTTGCTGCAATCTGGATGTAGGGAGCAAACTTGCTTTCAAACTCAGTTTGCGTATACCCAACGAGGTCAGCGTAGTAAGGATCCATGCTGATATCCTTGATGTCTTTGCCGGTAAAGAGCGAGACATCACGATAGCGCATGATACCGGTGATCAAGACAAATTTCGCCAGAGTCTGCTCGCGCAACCAATTATAGAAGTCATTCATTACTTCCTGTAACGCTGCAAACAGCTCTTGGTCATCAAGATGAGATGACAGCGGGTAATCCCACTCGTCGATCAAGAACACAAGCCGTTTGTCAGCAGTTAAGGTATCGAGGTGCCCTGTCAGCGTTGCAAACGACTTGATGTTTTGGTACTTCACCGCCTCGTGAAACCCTGCCTTGTTATAAGCATTGGCCATCTTTGTACACAAGCTCGCCTCAAACTCGCGGGCATCTTTGCAATGGATGCCAAGGAATGACAAGCTAATCACCGGATAGCGCTCTGTGAATGGCCACTTACCATAGATAGCTGTGCCCTCAAAGTTCTGATCACCATAGGCGAATAGCTCCTCTAGCGTATAGCACAGGCTGGTTTTCCCCATGCGACGCGGGCGTGAGAAAAAAACGCGGGGACAATTCTGCACCAAAAAGCTCAGCTTCTCCGTCTTATCCACAAAGAAACGCTTGTCCTCACGAATTGCCCGCCAATTAGGCATGCCAATCGGAAAAGCAAGTAAGTTTTGGTTCTCCATATACCTCTTCCCTCGTAGACAACAGCTCTAAATTCCGGCTTCCAGACAAGGAATGTATGCTATTTCTCCTAAGCCACCCTGTTTACGCCTCTGGTCAGGTAAAACTACCACCGAGAGCTTAAGCGTAATGGCAGTGACCACGGCTGGAGTCAGCTCAGGGTAGTTGTTTACTCCAAGGTGGCACGCGACCGCACAGGTTGAACCAATCCCAAAGGAGACCACTGCTACAAGCAGGTGGTTTACCCTGAGAGTAGCTGTTTGCCGAGGCGCTACTCTCAAGATAAGGCGCCGTTAGGCGCTTTAGGTTACATGACTCTGCGCTGTGCTGCGCGGCTCTACGCAGCTATGCGCTGCTCTGCACAGCACTGCGCTGCATTGCATTGCATTGCACTGCTCTACGCAGCTCTACGCTGCTCTGCACAGCACAGCACTGCGCTGCTCAAAAGAGCCTTAGCGCTAGGCAAGCATGCTTACCTAGCGCTGAGTCTTAGCTCTTAGCCTGCGCTCTGGTCTTAGGCGTAGCCTTAGCCTTAGCGGTGACCTTAGCTTTTGGCGCCGCCTTAGGGCTAGCCTTAGCAGCGGTCTTAGCCTTGGCTTTGCTCTTGGCCTTGGCCACGGTTTCAGCAGCAGCCGGAGTAGCGCTCTCCTCTGTGCCAGTTGCTTCCACAGGCGTCTTATCCTGACTCTCCGGTGCTGACACTAAAGAAGCCACGCCCGCGCCCATGTCCACCTGCACTTGCGCCGCAATCACCCGTGACATAGGCGAGACCACCTCAGGTACTGGCGCTGGCTCCGCCTTCTTTACCGCCTTGCGGCGTGTCACCTTCTTGGTCTTACGTGGGCGTACCGCCGCTGCCGAGAGCTCAGGGGCTGGCTTGACCTTGGCCGCGCGCGTCTGCCGCTGCACCGGCTGCTCTGGCTCTGGGTCTGCTTCGGCCTCAGCTTCTTTGGCCTCAGCTTCTTCAGCTACAGCTTCTTCGTCCTCGTCCTCGTCGTAGTACTGATACTGGTCAGCATAGCTACGATTCTCCCAATCGTAGCGCGGATCGTAGTCAGGATCATTACGCGGATCGTAGTCATAGAGCTCGGCATCATCCTCTACCTCGGCCTTAGCAGCAACGGCGGCACTGGCCTTAGCCTCTTGCTCCGCACGCTGCGCGGCTTCCTTAGCCTTCTGCTCCGCCTTAGCCTCATGCACCGCCTGCATCAGAGCCGCAGCTTTGAGTAAGGCCTCAGGATCAGGACGCTTCTCTGGCTCCTTGGTTGCCGCCTTTACCGCCTGTGGCTTCTTGCGGCGGGCACTCTGTTGCTTGGCAATAGCCTCAGCCACCTCTTCCTCAAAGCCAGGACGGGTGCTCGCACGCAGAACCGTCACACCCTTAGCGCTGTTAGCGTCATCGACCACCTCGACATCAATCTTGTCAGGATCGACAAAAGGCTGGGTCGACACCGCTTGCAGTGATTGCTGCTCCATAATGTCCTGCTTCGACTTGCGACGACGCCGCCGAGCAATTCTCGTGATCAGGTGCGCACGCTGGCGGGCCATAGCATGCTCTTGGTTTTCCTGCTCAATCGGCGTGGTCACAGGAGCAAATAAAGCCTCCGTAGCCATGGCACGCAGCTTAGCCGGAGCTACCTTTGGCTTTTCCTCAGCAGCCTTGTCCTTGGCAGGGAGCTGAATGCCCGCCGCAACAGCAGCAGCGTCAGCAACTTCAGCGGCAGTAGGAGCCTTGATCTTGGTCTTGCGCTTGCCCTTGGACTGGGTCTTGGCCTCGACTTCTTCGTCGTCCTCATCGTCATCGTCGTGGTGCACCGGAGCTAAGGCTGGTGGTAGCAGCACGGCTGGCTTTGGCGCCGAGGAGCGACTTAAATCCGAGACTAAGGTGTTAGGGTTCTCATCCCACAGCGAGGTTTCCTCCGCGCCCTTGTCCGCACCGCCCTCGTACTTTTCTAAGGCAGCCATAAACTTAGGATCGCGCATTAACTCCTCTTGCGTGAGTAAAGCCTCCTTGTTGATCTTGGAGACATAACGATCACGCGTGCGCTTCCTGAGCTTATTGCGTCGATACTCCTCCGCTGCCGCCTCTTTAACGGACATCAGACGCTTGAAGATGGCATCTTCAAAGTACAGACCCTCTTTCGCCGCTGCCGCTCGCGCGATGCGCTCTAAGGTCTTGCGGTTACGCGACCCCTTTGGACGCCCACGCTTTGATGGATTGGCAATCGGTGGCTCATTAATAATTTGCGCCACCAAGGTCTCAAAGGCCTCTTCATCATGGTGCATGGTCACCGGCAGCGCATCACTAACGGCGCCTTCTTGGCCAGCGGCAGCTGCCCCCTTATCTCGAGGCAGAGCCATCTTCGGCACCGGTAAGCGGCGTAAGGTCTCAGGTGAGGCCACTAAGAGCATGATAAGCGCTTGCTCTTGGGCAATCACGACGTCACAGACCGCCGCGACGCGCTTGGTCATGAGAACAGTGTTAAGCTGCTCTGGCTCCTTAAAGTTGCTGTTCTCAAAGCTCGCAAAGAAGGCCTCATCATCGTCGTAATCAGGGGCCTTAGTCTCGGCAGCCTTATCCGCAGCCTTAGTGCGGCCCTTGGCCTTAGTGGTCTTAGCCTTAGTCGTCTTGGCTCTGCGGCGACCACGGCCCTTGCCTGTGCTCTTATCCTCAGCAGCGGCCGCAGCAGGAGCAGTGCTATCTTCAGCTGCAGTAGCGGCGGCGCTAGCGTCGCTAGCAGCGTCAGCGTCAGCAGGAGCAGCTACAGCGCTCGCGGTGCTGTCAGGGCTGTCAATACTCGCAGCTGCGTCCTTGAGCGCAGATTCGGCCTCTGGCTCCTCATCATCTTCCCAATCCCAGTCCTCTTCCTCCTCCGTGGAGTCGATATCGAGGTCGTCAGCCGTCAGAAAGGTTAAGCTCTCCTCCTCAAAAGAGAGGATATCGTGGGTGGCTGGGAAGCGGCTCAGCACCGTAGCAATAGCCTGTAACTGCGTGGCTGCGGTTGTGAGGCGCTGATGCAAATCACTAGGGCTCAGTGGCTTTAAGCTGTCAGCGTCATTGCTGGCGGTATCATCTGGCCACTTATGATCGCTAGGCAGCGTAGCCATGGCCTCTGCCCGCGCAGGGCTTAAGTCCACACCTAAAATTTGCGCTAGCTGCCCAATCACGTGGTCAAACGACTTGATGCGGCGCACCAGCTTATTGACCTTATCGTCAATGGCAAATAAGTTTGGGGTCTCGATACGCGTGCCCGAACGCAGCGCTTGTGCCACTTTGGCACGGCGCTTTCGCTCCTTGGTGGCCTTAATCGAGTTTAAGAGCGCCCCAAAGCGCGCTGCCGCTGTAGCCGTAGTCGCCACATTATCATTGCGCTTAGCAGCTTCGGCATTAATCGCCGCGACGGCCTCGGCATTTTCACGGGCGGCAATAGCCTCCGCTTCGGCAATCATGGCTTTTTCCGAAGCAGTTTGGTTTGCGCGGCGCTTTGGCGTGGCTTGCCAGAACTTAAAGGTGGACTGCTTAAATCTTGTGCCACCCTTTTTGTTCTTTTTCTTTTGGCTGTCGATAAACTCGAGGTTACGCCACACCACGTAGGCGCCCTTGGTCTGCGCAGCGGCTAACTTACTCTGCTCTTCTGCTGCTTGACGGACACTGGCCTCTTTGAGCTGCTCGCGGGCTGCGGCGACCGCATCAGCTGACAAGGTCGTGACTTGATTATGGCTGTCATCAAGTTTGGCCGCAGAGGTACTATCCTTGCGCGCTGCAGACGAGTCTTTAGAGTCCGCACTCTTATCATCAGAGGCAGAGTCAGCATCATCGTCATCTTCACCAAACGGACTGGAGCCAAAGAGGGCAGCAAAGGCCATAGCAGTAGTGACTACTGCTTTGCCTTCAGCACCCTTGTTCTCGTCATCGTCGTCATCGTAAGCCATAAAGCTTTGCACCTTAGGTTAGTGATTGTCCCCAGATGTTGCCGCAGAGCATTGGGGTGGGGGCGTTAGGGGCAGCAAGCTTATCTTGCAGCTATAGCCTATCTTGAAAGAGGCGTAAAAACCAGAGCTCACCGTGGTGAGGCATAATCTCTACAGTTGACAGTTTGGGAGTGCTGTTGTGGTAAGGAATGAGTAATCTCTAAGTGACGGCTGCAGGTGTGCTTGCATGCAAATGAATGGAGCATGTGAGGCAGATCCTTGCTTAAGCTGCGACCCGCATCATTACCCTAAATGCCGTCATCTCTTCAGTCAGTCGTTCCTCAGTAGTGGTCTGGGAGTAGCTTGAAAGTGGTGTGGGAGTGAGCGGCTCTACTCCGCATTATTGCGGGTCTTTAGCCTGATCCTGAGGCTTTTTTGCCTGCTGAGCCGATGGCTTGTGCTGCTTTGTAGCCTCCTTTGTGGCCTGTGGCTTAGAGCGCTTACCGTCCTGTGCTGCAGACGGCTTGCTACTTGGCGCCGGAGTGGCCTTAGCCTTTTTCTTTGGCGCCTTTTTGCTGCTACTTGCAGCTGGTGGCGCCTTACTCTTAGCGCTGTCGGTGACCGCCTTTTTTGGCCGTCCCCGTTTCGCCGGAGGTGGAAAAGCCTGCGGATTGGACTGCGCAAAGTCTTTGAGCTTGTCCACCATGGCCGTGAGGCGCTGCTCATCTTTAGCCGGAGCTGCTGCCTTTTGCATTGTCTCTGGCACATCAATGACGCCACTGTCACGGCGTGAGCCCCGCGTCTTCAGCGCAGGGTAGTGGTACTTGCGCTTTACCTTTGGCTTGGCAGTAGCAGGCAGCTTCTCTACTACCTCTGCACTACTGTCAGCTACAGGTGCATCCTGAGTACGCAATGACGGCGGATCGGCCATCTTTGGTAAGTCTGCATCTGTAATCTGCTCCGCTGCTGCTAAAGCCGCCGCAGAGTCATCTTCAGGATGCTCGTAAGGGTCAAACTTTGGATGCAGCGAGTTAGCACGCCGATAAGCGTGATAGCCCTCTGGTGGCTCATAAAAAGCCTTGGACTTATCTAAGGTTTGACTCTTAAAGTCTTCAGGCACCAGCTGTGACGGTGGCAAGCCTAAGGAAGCACGCAGTACTTCTTTGACAGGGGAGTCAGGCACCTGCGCTAAGACCCTCTCGGCCTTAGCCGCAGAAACCTCTTCTTCCTCTGGTGCTGGCACTAGCGTGGCGTTCACTGCGCCCGCCCCTGCCGCAGTGTCCGAGGCTGTGCTCTGCACCGCTTCCTCTGTTGCAGCCGCAGGCGTCTCGGCTGTGGTTGTGACCGTATTATTTATAGCAATATTAGAGCCAATGGCTACAGAAACTGCACTTTTAGGCGTTGCCTCTGCTTCAGATGCGGTAGCTGACGCTGGCTCTGGGGAGGCCTGTGCTGGGTTTTGACTCTGCACCGCTTGCGGGTCAGCATCCTGTGCCGTGGTTGCAGGTGCGGTGCTGCTAGAGCCAGTCTTAGCCCCTAATTCCGCACTTTGCGTGCTGTCAGTGGCGGTGGCGCTCGGGGCTGATGCCTCAGCTGCCTGTGCCTCTTGCTGAGCTTGCGCCTCTGCCGCTAAACGCGTGTCATCCACTGCCGCTAAGGCTTTAAGCGCGACCTTTTCTGCAGCTGCGGGGCTCTTAATGCTCTGCTTAGCCACCACCTGCTCTACCGCTGCCAATGGCGTAGCAGCAGGTACTGCTTTTTTCTGCTTAGTGGCAGGTACAGGTGCAAGTGCAGGTACGGGATCATCATCAGCGATTTCGGCAGCCAAAGCTGCTAATTTGGCAGCGACGCCCCCACTGGATTCACGCGACGCGCTGTCCGCTGTAGCAGTCACGTCCGCAGCAGCTGACTCCTGACTCTGCGCAGCAGCAGGCTCTGGGGTAGACGTCTCTGGTGCTGCTGCCTCTGGAGTAGCGGGAACGGCCGTGCTGGCAGCATCAGTTCCCTGAGGCGGAGCATCTGTATTCAGATTGGTAGCAGCATGCTCTCCCTGTAACAGGGCAGACAAAGCAGCCAGTGCTTGCTGCGCCGCTGCGGCCTCAGCCCCTGCTAAGCCCTCAGCATTAACCGCCTGCGCTAAGATCGCCAGCGCCTGTTGCTCACTTGAAGTGCCACTATTACCCTGAGGCGGGGTGGTACCCGTGTCTGCGGACGTAGACGCGGCAGGTGCGGTATCAGCAGCAGTCTCTGCGGCTGTCTCTGCAGCGGGCTTAGCGGCATTAGCTGCATCAGAGGCATCAAGAGACGCCGCGCCGTTGGCAGAGGCTAATTCAGGATTTTCTAAAAAGCTCTTATAGCGCACGCCATACTTTTGCTTCGCTGCTACCTCAGCCTCTAACCCCTGTAAGACCTCTAAGGCGGCCGTAGCTTTACGCGCGTCCTCTGCGCGCTTATGCGCAAAGGCGTCAGGCAACTGCTCAGGCTCTAAGACAATCTGAGCACTACGCTTTTTACTGTCGCGGGCCATGGCAGCAAGCAGTGCTGCTTCCGCATCCATTTGCTCGTGAAGACTCTGCTGCGGCGCTGCTGCCTGTAAGTCTTCTGCGGACAGCGGCTTTTCCTCATGGGCAGCGGTGGCTGGAGCAGCGCTGTCACTTGGAGTAGCGCTAGCATCCGCAGCATTTACCGCAGTAGCAGCCTGCGCCGCCGCACTGGTAGTAGGCTCTAAAGTCGCCCCTACTGCACTCTCTGGGTGTTGCGGTGCCGTGGCAAGAGCCGCACGCTTGTCATCTGCCCCCTCACTGGTAGCAGCTGCCATATCCGTGGCAGGAGAGGCCATACCATTAGCAGCGGTGCCATCATCTTCGTCGTCGGCATCAACATCAGCATCAGCGTCAACGTCTTCAACGTCGTCAGCAAAGAGGTCGTCCACCTCATATAGATCGTCAAAAGCCGCGCTGTCATCGTCGTCAACAGCAGCAGGCACAGTAGTCTCCGCTGGCGTCGCCATCGGGTTATCTGCACCGCTACCGCTAGCAGCTTCAGTGGCAGCTGTGGCAGGGGCGGGCGCTGCAGCTGCCGTCTCAGCAGGTGTCATCTCATCTGGCGGCGTGCCGTCAGCACCACCCGTGAGGCTACTAAAGTCGCCCATACTCTCATCACCTAAGAGATCATGGACGGCCTTGATGTAGGACTGGCGGTTCTTTAGAGGCACTGGCTGCGCCTGTGGTGGTGGTGGTGCCGCGCTCACCTCTGGCTCGACAGGACGCTCCTTACGAGGGCGTCCACGGGGCCGCTTAATTTGCGGCTCCTTAGGCTTGAGGCGCGGGATATCAGCTGGCCACTCCCCCATTACAGGCTTATGGGCGCTAAAATCAAAGCTGCTGATATCTGGCTCGTGGTAAGTAAAGTGGTCGTTACGCGCGGCCTCAGCGGCGGCTTCTTTGGCGAAGATGTCCTCAAACTCACCGTCGTTATAGGCGTCGATCATGGTGGAGACGCCCTGCTTTTGGTCTTGACGGATTTGCTCATCAATCTGCTCTTGGGTCGAGCGACTGATATGGCTCATTAAGGCATCAAGCTCCGCGTCCAGTGGCGAGGCGGCGGAGGAGTTTGAACGGTAAGGCTGGCCATTAGGGTCAGAGACGCCATACTCGCGCTCTAACTCTAAGTTAGCCATGGCCCGCTCACGAGCGACGGTTTCGGCGCGGGTAATGATACGGGACTCTTGCACCGAGAGCTCGATCTTGCCGTAGACCGCAAAGAGGCGCTTTAAGACCGCCTTTTCACCGAAGCTGCTTAAGATGTAGTCGCGGTGGCGGGCAATAAAGCTACTGACCTCATGCGGGGCAATACGGCGCCCCCCAAAGTAATCGAGTACCGAGGCAAAGCAAGGATATTGGACGGCAGCAGACTCACGGACACGATAGAAGAGGCCGTAAGGGATGATCCACACCTGACCTAAGCGGTGGCAAAAGACGCCAGGGAAATTAGCCTCGAGCGGCGCCACGATGACCATGACGTTGGTGAGGCCACGGTCTAAGCCGTTACGGCGATCAAAGTTACGGCGGCGGGCGACATCGGCGCGCTTATTGGCAATAAAGAGGACGTGGGCACGACGCAACACGAGGTCAGCACGCTGATCTTGGGTCAGGGCGTCATAGCCGTAGAGGTAGGAGCCTTGCTCATAGGCGCGATTGACGAGCAGGCAGATCATTTGGGAGACAGTAATGCCCCAAGTTTGCGCCATATGGCGTAAGCGATAGCGTTCCTCATCAGAGATGTGAAATGCCATTTGCCGCTTCAGCTCGCGAGGATCTTTCTTGCGCGAAGACATGATGGGAAAAACGCCTTGCTTGAGGGGCTGGGTCACGCCAAAAAGAGCTGTAAGAGCGCTTGAAGAGCGCTGTGCTGTTAAGAGCACAGGGCTCAGAGAGCACGCGCTCAGCGTGGAGTGACAGTAAACTTACAGCCGGTCACATTACTGCGGGGCTGCTTTTTTACAACGGGAGAAAAAACTTACCCCCTGTAGATACCAACTACCACCGTCGTACTACTACGGCCTTAGTTGGAGGTTAAGGCAAAGGTGCTGCTCACCACTGTCTACTCTAAGGTAGCGGCACAAGCGCCGCCTAATCTTAAGGGTAACGTAGTGGCCGAATCTGCTCTCAGAGTAGCTGCCTACTTCTGTTGATCACCACTGTCTACTCTCAGATAGCGGCACAAGCGCCGCCTCATCTTCGGTTAGCGTGGTTAAGACCAGAGCACTACAGTGGATGGTGCCAGAGGCGCGACCACAGCGACATGTCATCTGTGGACTGATCAATAATGAGCTCGTAGGTTATGCCCTGAAAGGCAAAACGAAACTTGCTCTTGTCCGTACAATCAAAGTTGTCATTGATGTACGTGACCATCTTGTCAAAGTTGGAGTTAAAGGCCTTGAGATAGCGCTTGCCCTCCTTTTTGATGATCGCCGCAATCGCTTGCCGCGTGCGTCGCAGGGTGTCGTTATCACTTGGCCGTGGATTACCCGCAAGCTCGCGCCACTCAAAGCCCGTGATATAGCACAGCCAGCGACGCAGATCAGGAGACACCCAGCACGTCGAGAACGGGTTGTACGCCTCGGCAAAGAGCTCCTTAATCTTCTCATTGATAAAGTCCACGCACTCGTCCCGCTCCTTATCATTGCCTTGAATGATAAAGCAGCGATAGAGCACCTCCTCTTGGTTGCGGATCTCCTTAAAGCAGGCGATGTTGTGGTTGGACGGAATAGTCTCGCGCACAAAGGTGAGCCCCGACTCCGCCTCGTTCTTTTTCATCTCCTCAAAGTCAAAATTGTCCTGAGGAGTGGAAAGGCGCCACTGCAAGAGCTGCGACACTAAAGCAGAGATGATCATCTGCTTTTGCGCGGAGGTGAGGAAGTCATCCAAATGGATGATGACAAACTGCGAAAAATCCTCTTTGACCGCCTGTGGTAAGGTACCAAACGAGGCATCATGTAAGGCAATGGTGCGCGCGTAGTCAGTACGGTTTAAGTAGATGGCGTAAAAGGACAGCACCATGAGGCGCGTTTGCAGCGGGAACAGCGTGTTGACGATAAAGTCCAACATCAGATCCTGCCGCATCAGCTTCACCTCGCTGTGCAGCTCGCGGCCAAAGACCCAATCGTCACGATAAATGGAGATGCTGCTCCAGTCGAGATAATCCGGCAGGCGATCAGAGAAGTACTCACAGAGGCTGTCAGCAGGGATCTGCCGCAAGAGCTGCACCTCTGGGTCGTACCATGGGCGGGGCACGTCAGGCAGCGGCCAAAAGCGCTCATAATCCCCAATGCCGTCACCCTCGCCAAAGGCAGGTTGCAAGTGCAAGCGGCGGCAGGAGCGCAGATAGAGCCAAATAGCTAGCAGCGCATGGACGCGCTTCATGAGCGGGGTGTAGTTGGTGTTAGAGCTGTCCTTATCTGGCAGCCCCATGTAGGAGAGCATTTGCTTGGGATGGGTGAGAGCACAGGCGTCATCATTACCGGCAAAGACTTCTTGCCACAGGCTTAAGATGCTGCCCTTAGTGCGGCTATTGGCCATAAAGCTCTGTAAAGGCTCGTAGGCGGCACAAAAGCAAACGACGTACTTGTCCTTTAAGTAGTCGGCCGCGATGAGGTCAGTGAGGCTAGGCCAGCGATTTAAGGTAAAGAGCTCACGAGGGAGGCCCTTTTTGGCGGCTTCTTTCCAGCGAATATGCTCAGGATTGCACTGGGGTTGCACGTAGGTGTGCACATAGACTTGGGGGCGCTTATTCGGGTCGTAGCAGCGCAGCACCGTGAGTTCGAGCGTGCTTTCTGGCTCGCCCTCATTGGCCATATAGACATCTACTACATATAAGGAATTATCCTGAGCCATAGCCTAAGGGTGTGCCAGTGAAAAGGGAAAGAAGGACAAGAAGAGGAGCGAAAGGTGAAACGAATTCTGCCTGCGCAGGTAATGCCTTAGGATGCTACCGTAGCTACCGTGGAAGGGATGGTAATCACGATCAGGCTCAAGCTAAGGGCTGATGCTTCCCCGCAGAGGCGAGGCTAGGTACTTGACAAGCGCGGCTTTCATTGTAACTGAAATGGCGGGGTGCTTTCCATTTTTTTGGCAGGAAAAAGCGTAGGCAGGGCACAAAAAACCCAAGCTCCACGCGTGTTGGCAGCAAGCGAAGGCAAAGCACGGAGGCGTTGTGGCGCTAAGAGACAATGAAGTGCTGCTGTGAGCGCACCAGATAATACCGAGGCTGTAAAACGCAAGGTCGCTTAGGAGCGGCTGGCTTAATAGATGACGGGCTTGAGGGTAATCATGGTGCCACGTCCTAAGTGAGGATTAGACTCAAGCGCCGTAATACCACCCAAAGCAGCAGATGCTGCTCACTGCACGCAGCTTGTACGCACCACCAGCAATACCGCAAAAAGGGCAGAACAGGACATGACACGGCAAAGCAGAGCAACGCAAGCACAGGCGTCAGTACGCCGCGTTGCGGAGCTACCATCTGCTACTTAGCAGCAAAGACCACAGGTTGTCCCTGTGCTATGGCCCCGTGCAGCGGGGCCAAGCAACAGTACCCGCGACGGTCGCTACTAATAAACAAGGGAACCTGGAGTACCAGGGGTGACCAGAGGCTCAGTTACAGGGGTGTCCTCGATGATGTAGGCACCGCCATTTTGCTGCGATTGCACTGGTGGCACGTAGGTCGAGTCATTGGTGCCCGTCACGGTGCGTCCCTGCACAGGTGGCAAGCTCTGCCCATAGACCGCTGGATTGCTCTCACCGTAATTGGTGTTACCCTGTGGCGCTTGGTTGTAGTAATCGCTCTTTTTGCCCTTTACTGGGGTCACATTGAGCCGCTCATCAGCATTGCCATCATTGCTAGGGGTAGTGCTGACGTAATCGAAGATGTGGTACACACGCAGCACGCCCTCCACACCTAAGGTGGTGTTAATGGCACGGGTGGCAGCATCATGGGTAGCGATACCCATTAAGAAGACCTTACCGTTTTCGGTAACGACCTTAATGTTATTGGAATCGATGCCCTTACCAAAGAGCAGCTGAGACTTGACCTTAGAGGTGATCCACGCGTCGTGCGAGATAACTGAGGCAGGCACAGGCTTTTGTAAGGTGACGTAGTTGTAGACCTTACGCACGTGCTCTAATTGCTCGATTTGCTTGACTACCCACTTGATGTAATCGCGATTGACGGACTGACCGGTTAAGAGCACGTTGCCATTAAAGGCGGTAATGGTGACGTGCATGTCCTCAGGCTGGGATAAGAGGGTGTTGTTTTTGAGGATTTTGTAGCTGTCTTGCTCGATAGTCTCATCATAGAGCATGGTGGAGAAGCCACGGCTATCTTGCGATACGGCCGCGCCACCGGCACCACCGGCGACCAGTAAAGCACCACAGCCATTGAGCATCACAGGCAGAGCACAAGCAACAGCGCCCACGAGAATAGCCTTTTTTAAGGCTAGAGCTGTGGCAGATTTACGCATACCAATCCCCCAGAGACAAAGCGCTACAGCGCGCTAAAATTAAGAGCCAAAACGATAACTGCAACAGCGGAGTGGCCAAACAGACACAATGCGCGCAGCTTAACGCAAGAGACAATAGCACGTCTTTCTTTGGTAAGACTTAGGGTAGCACCAACCAGAGCTGAAAGCACTCTGTGCTCAGGCGCGTTTCTGCTGCATAGCGTTGTCTGGCAAGGAGGGAGTATGGCTGCCCAAGCTCACCATACAAGTGCAGACTCTGCCTTATGCTGGTGCTTGGTAACGCTTGTTGCGACACTTTCGCTACTACGCTTGCGCGGCGGTGGAGTCATGAATAGGCTGTGGCATAACTTCTCGTTCATGGTTCTGTAACGACAAAGCTCCTAGAGAACCATGAAGCGGGCTTAAGCTTGAGCAGCGGAGAAAGCTCAAGGCAGCATGGGCCCGCGAAAACAAGCAATCAAACAAGCACAGCAAGCAGCTCTGGCACTGCTTAGGCAGGCCAGAGCGTTTGCTTTTTGGGAAGCTGTGCTACGGGGTGTGCGGTCTTACCTCTAATCTCGCTCTCCCCCTGCTTTTCTACAAAGCTGTCTCTTGCATCCCCCTCAATCCATCAAGGCAGCGTCGACGTTGCTGTCCCCTCCATCTCTCTATCTCATGTCCGCACGCCTCATCTTTGAATCTTAGGCGCTGCCATCATACCCCACCACACCACAGTCGCCGCCTCTCTACACCTGTCCCCTACTCACCACCGTTGCAACACTGTCTAAGCACACAGCTGCTATCAGCAGGTGCTGCTTGATATCCCTAAGGCAATCTGTAATCTCACTGTTAGATTGTTGTAAGAAAAAGCAGCAACACCTGTGGGTACTGGCGATTTTCTACAAAAATTTAACAATCAAGATAAAGTGGTCTGAGCTACGCCATTTACTTTAGCGCACATCTACTTCGTCCTGAGTTCAGATAAACGCCCTCTCTTTCTCCAGTGGAGTGTCTATCCAGATGGGCAGCTCCTCTTGTTTTCTCTTAGTGCTGCTTGCTGCTAGCGACAAAAAGGGACTGCGCCCCCAGTGGAGTGCAGTCCCTTGCTCATATGTAATGCCCTGTCACCACAGCTAAAACCTGCTGTGGTCAGCCTCATGGCCAAAAAACTCTTAGCAGGAACTTCCGTCAATAGGCACGACAGGAGTCACCTGCTAAAAGCACTTGCCAAGTTGGCAACACAAACTTGTTTTCCGCCTCCCGCCTGCCCAAAGCAGCGGTGCACAGATGCCCAGTGCCACGATGCACAGTACCGCTCTGTGCCGCAGCTTTATACTACTCTGCAATACTCTGCTCTGAACAGCTAAGAACGCGCTACCCCATCGACGAAAAATGCTCCGTCAGGGTAAATACCGCACTCTTTGGATGGCGATCGCGGGTAAAGATACCCTTACGGCTATCTCTACGCACGCCTAACACCGGATTGATATCAGCAAAGGTTAAGAACTCGCCCACAATGGACACATTGTCCTTAAACACCTGATGGCACAGCTCTAACCACTTGATCTGGAACTCCTCAGAGCCCCGCTCTCCTGTGGCCGAGTAAAAACCCGCTAAGGTGTCCACACCATACTCGCTGATCATTACCGGCTTCTTGTAGGCAAACCACGGCAAGATCTCCTGCCGCAAGTACTCGGTCAGCAGTGCCAAATCCTGCGCCGGAATCTGTTTGCTCAGATCGCTGTCGCAAAACTTCACGCACAGCACGTCAAACAGATCCACAATCGCCTCATTCGATCGTGCATCCTGCATGTTGACAAGCGTCAGCGGCCGCGTGCTATCCAAACGCCGTGCATAGGAAACAATCGGCTGCAAGTAATTGCGTACTAACAGGCCATCAGCACCGTCTTGGCTGTTCTTATCCGCCAAAGCACCATCTGGCTCAGTTGCAATCGACCACATCACCACGCAAGGGTGGTTCTTGTCGCGATTGATAAGCTCGGCAATGGTCTTCTTGTGCGCAAGTTGCACCCGCTCATTAATGAGCTCTGGCCGATACCAGCACAAGGCCGGTGCCTCATCAATCACCACCAAGCCCTTGTAGTCGGCATAATCCATTTGCTCCTCAGAAAATGGATTGTGCGCCGTGCGGAAGGCGTTAGCACCCAAAAGTCCCATTAAGGACTGATCGTGAATCATGGTAACGTAGTCAAAGGCCTGACCACGCAGCTCTGAGTCCTCAGTGCGCGACACGCCTTTCATGTAGAAAGGCTTGTGGTTGATAAAGAGCTGCTGGCCCTTAATCTCCACCGAGCGGATGCCCACACGTAAGGTGTAAGAGTCTACGGTGAGATCCCCTGACTTGAGCTCCACCTCAAGGAAGTAGAGATAGGAGTCACCAGGTTGCCAGAGAATAGGATTGGTGACCTGCAGCGTGACCTTACCGCGATACTTACAGCCCTCTAAAGAGACATGCTCGGCCATAATGGCCTCCGCCTCTTTGTCATCAGAGGTGGAGCGCTTAAAGCTCCACAGATCGATATCAGGCCATGGCTCCGCATCGAGGCCACTTTCCATAATGGCTTCTTCGTCGGTGCCTTCACCATAGTGACCGCAGTTCTCGTAGTAATGGCCATCATTGCCATTGCTGCTGCCGTCAGCATAGCCCGCGTAATCAGCGGTGTTGCCACTGGCATTAATCGCCCGCGTAGCCACCTGCCCCGAGAGAGCCTTTGCCCGATCAAGGCGCTCCTGACGCTCGCCCTCACGCACCGCCGCCTCCGCCCGCTCTTTGCTGGAGAGGTTCTTATTGTGCGACTCTGGGCGCGTGACTACCTTGAGCTGAGAACCATAGGCATTGCCCATAAAGCCCGTCGCATTACCTGCCACTCCGGTCACTGTCTTTGCTGCAGGCACCGAGGCAATCATGGCCTCAGCACCGATAGGCGCGGAACTATCGACCACGATTTGCTTTAAGTCCTCTAAGCGCGCATCAGGACTGATAGGTGGTGCTGTGACCTTAAAAGGCGAGCGCGCACAGCGAAAGCGCTTGGGACAGTGGCGACAATTGGTTGGGGCAATCGGCACTACGGCCGAATGGCCCTCGGCCACTACATTGCCCTTGAGGTCGGTGAGCTTGAGGTTAAAGGACGTGAGCACAAAGCGCTGGCGATCGAGCTCGTACTTTTTGATCTCTAAGCGGCGGCGCATCAGTGGTGACAGCTGCTGGCTATTGAGATTAGAGCCAGCCATATCGCGAGCAAAGAGGCTCACTTGCACCTTAGCCTTTTTCAGGTCAGGGCTAACCTCATGCACCACCGTGAGGTCGTCAATAAACTGGTAAGGGGTGTACACCAGCTGCACCGAACGCTGGATACCCGCAAAGTTAAAACCGCTGGGAAATGGCGACAGTGGCGCCGCAGAAGCTGAGGAAATGTGGGAAAGGTTACGGTTTTCCGAAGAAGCCGTAGACGGATCGGCGTTAACTGCTAAGCCTAACTTTGAAGTCTCTAAGAAGAGATCGTTATTGCAGCACACCACAATGGTGAAGTAATTACCGGCCCGCACCAGATGAGTAATGTCGATCTCAAAAGGCGTAAAACCCCCGTAGTGGTGTGCCACCTCAAAGCCGTCAATCCACACCGTAGCGTGATGGCTAACCGAGCCAAAGCGCAGCACGACACGGCGATCGCCATAGGAGCGTGGCACCAAGACGCGCCGCTCGTACCACACATCACCTACGTGGTTCTTAATGCGTGGATCAGAGAAGATGTCGTTATAGCTGGAAGGCACCGTAATCGGGCGTGCGACCTCTGGTGGCAGTCCCTTAAAATAGCCCTTTTTATAACCCACGCCGTCAAAGTCAACCCAAAAAGCCCACAACCCATCTAGGCTTTTGACCTCACGGTAGTTGTTTTCCATTGGCTTGAGCATAGGCGTCACTCCTCATGGGCACAACGCAGTAAGCAAAAACACCACGCGCCTCAGCTGAGCGGCACTAAAAAGTACAGTGCACAGTTGGCTTAATTGAGGTTAGTTGTTGGGGGTGAGAAAGCAAGCGGAAATTAGCGCTGGGAGTCGCTGGTGGTGTTGTGTGGTGATGCTTTAAGTGCTGCGTGTATGGTTGTCAGCCCACATTCGTTACTCTGTGCTGTTTACGGCTGATGCGTAGCATTGTGCGCATTACTCTGTACCAAAAAGGCAGAAGCAGCAATGGCTCGGGCGGCATCCCTGACGCCTTACGCGGTGTAACCACTAGCAAGCGCCACTGAGACGCAGAGCCGCACTGAAACTGAAATATAGGCCTAAGCCCGCTGCTGGCAGCGTCTCCGTTAAGTAAGGCTCATGCCACCATAAAGCGCTGTGCCGCACGGTCGCGGTTAAAGCCACCCCAGCTCCGTATTATCCGTATTAGCTGATGCCACGCTCTCCACGCACAGCGAGCGCAAAACACCAGTGGCCGCTGTAAAACTACAGTGGCTTGACCACACCACAAAGACGCACACAGGGAAAGAAGGCAGTTCCCGCCAGTAAAGACAGGGCGTCTTTACCAGTGCAGGAAAAGTAGACACCTAAAAGTGCTCTAAATTCACTTTTAGTGAGGACGGCTTTACGGTGCAGTCTTGATCTAAAACGACGGTTATGGCTAGGAGGATAACCGCTTCACAGACATTATGCATTGCTGTATTTGCCATTTTGGCGCATCTATTATGCTCCTTTAATGAGCTAGGAAGCAAGGCATCAGCACACAATCTGGGATGATTATCACAAAGAGTAGACAAAGCGAGCCCTAACAGCGCCAGACCCCTTACAGGGCCTTGCTTTAAGGCGTTTCGTCGCAGCAATTAGGCTCTGTGAATTTTGCGGTATACCAAGTAAGCAGCTGCTCTTAAAGGTACAGCGACGCGCAGTGCGCAGAGCGTCCCCTGCCACGCTAGAGGACGCCATGATGAAACTCAGTATCCAAGAGCCACCGGCATGTAGGTAGAGCAGATTATGCACAAACCTGCTGTACAGCAACAATGCACTCTTTGAACTTTAAGCTATTGACTGCTCATGCAGCAGGGCTATGGCGCGCATGAGGGTGTTAGAGCAGGACAGCGCCTCATTGGAACGCCAACAAACTCGCCCTCAGCTGCGCTATCTCTGTGTTTTTGGCGCTATTGATGCGTAACCAAACTTACAAAAAAAGTGCCATGATAGAGCATAGAGCACAGTGCCCAAAGCTGATAGCTATGCGCTTTTACCACGCATAGTGACCTCTTTTCTCACCCCTGCTTGCTTGTGATTGTGCCCAAAAGCACGTTATGATGACTGCCTATCATTGTGGCTTATCTCATGGCGTTTCCCTACTCTGGCGCATTACTGTTCTACTTACCGCTCTCAGCGTCCACTTGCGCCCCTAACGCCATTTATCACTCCATGACGCCGTCTGTGCTGACAGCGCCATATACCCGCCGTATAGGCTCTTCTGCGGCATCACCTGCTGCACGTCAAGCTATGTAAGGATTATTATGCGTAAAGCCAACAAAACGGCATTTACTAGCCGTCGCTACCGTGAGCTGATGCAGAATAACCGCTTTGAGTGCTACAAGCACATAGACGCAAATCCCAGCTCTGACGTCGCTATCTGCCCTCACCACCACGCCTTTTACGAGATCATCTTTGTGGTCAAAGGCGATCTCTTTTATGAGGTCGAGGGCCGCCCTTATCACTTAAGCCATGGTGATGTCATTCTCATTGACGAGCTGCAATTCCACCACGGCCTTATCCACCATCAGCAAGGCTACGAGCGCTACGCGCTGTGGGTACACCCAAAGTACATGCAGCTTCTGGCCAAGCGCTTTCCTAAGCTCGATCCGCAATACTGCTTTTTGCAGCTCAACTCGGACAACAATAACCTCATTCACCTCAGTGAAGAGGAGTTTGCTGACATCGAGCAGGATCTGTCACACCTCTTTGAGAGCTACTGGAGCAAGACTCCGTCAGATGAGGTCTTAAGCGAGAGCTACTTTGCCATTATCCTCACCAAGCTCAACCAGCTGGTGCACCGCCAGCACTGTGAGCCTGATGCTGAGGACACTACCAGCAACACAGTAGCAGCCCATGCCTCCTCTGAGGCCGACACTGCTCACAGCTCTGCTACCTCTAATGCCACCGCGCCAGATACTGACGCCTCTTATGAGCACACTGACACAGCAGAGCCTGCTACGCAGAATGCCACAGAGGGCAATGGCACTCAAATTGATTCTGCTCTTGCCGAGCAAATTGCGGCTACGGCCACAGCGCTCAACTTAGCGCCATCCTCGTCTTTGTACGAGTGGGTAAATCGTATCGAGCACGACGATACCGCCACTGACACCATACTGCCTACCCCGACTCACCACGACAAGCGCTTAGAGCCACTGGCGACAGCCAATGGCGATGGCGACTTAGACAGCAGTGCTCCTGACACTTATGGCAACGCAGCCCCAAGCACGGGTAACGGCCATGAGGATCATGCTGACAGTGAGGAGGTGAATGGCAATGAGGCCAATGCCATTGCTCTGGCGGCACAGGACGATGGCTCTAAGCCAGCACCAATGGTGACGCAAGCGGCGACCGAGAGCTACAACTACCACTTAGATGATGAGATGCACCTCAATCTCCAGCTAAGTGAGCGGCTCAAGCTCAGTGCCCTGCTCAAGCACATCAACCTCAACATTAACGAGAACCTGAGCTTAGACGAGCTGTCGCAGCGCTTTAACTTGAGCAAGTTCTATCTGACGCGACGCTTTAAGGAGCTGACGGGACTCTCGCTGCATCAGTTTATTGTCAAAAAGCGCCTCACCAAGGCACGCTACCTCATTAGTGTTGGTGTCGACCCCTACCGCGCGGCGGTGGATGCGGGCTTTAACAACTACTCGCACTTCTCGCGCACCTTTAAGTCCTACTTTGGACAAAACCCAAGCTCAATTCCGCAGGCGCACACCATTCATCACCACACTGCCCTAAGTAAGGCGCAAGCCCAGTCAGGTGTGGTCACGGGTGATGAGACGCCACCGCTACCAGAGCTTGACGCTGACAGCTCTTCTGATCACAGCACGCCAAAGAGCTAAGCACAGCGCTTCAGCGCCGTGCCCTGTTGTGCGGTGCTATAGCGCCATGGAGGTAAGAGGGCAGCACCACTCGCGGTACAGGCTTTAGTAGCGGTGATGGAAACGCAGATAGGCCACCAACTCGGCCGTGCATTCCTCAAGGTCAGCTACCAACTTCTTGGCCAGCTCATACTTCTCATCTTGGTGGTACTCCATCGTATCCAGCATGTCATGGAACGAGCCCATGGAGTTATCCACCGTCATAATGACGTGCTTGCAGATCTTAAAGCGCACTTCGAGCGGATCGACCGGCGGTGATTTTTCCTCTGCAGCCGCCTCCTCAACTTCCCCTACCTCTAAAGCTGGCAAGGTACTGAGATTAGCATCAGCTTTTTCGCTCTCCGCGTCCTCAGATTCAGCACGCAACTGAGCAAGATCAACAGGTGGCACCACGCGCGTGGCCACTTCTACCACCTCAATTTCCTTGACGGTATCGTCGCTGGCAGCGTCCGCAGAAAATGCAGGAAATGGTACCTGCTCAGCGGCAGCAGATACTGGCGTGGCCTCTTCCGGTGTCAAAGTACGCACTGCTGCATGTGGGGCATCAGCAGCGCTAACAGCATCAGCATTATCTGCTAAGTCATCCGCATCAGCATCCGCAAAGCCTGCAAACAAGAGCTCAGCTGCTGTAGGCTGTGCTTTTGCCTCAGCAGAGGAGGCAGACGCGGCGCCCTGCTCGGTAATCGCGTTTGGCTCTGGGGCAGCAGCTTTTTCTGCGGCTACGGCCTGTAGGATCTTTTGGATGGAGTTGATGAGGTCTTCTAAGCCTTTGATGATCTCATCGCGGTTAGCCGGATACACTTTCCACCTCCTGTGAGTTTTGCGAGTGCTCACTGAGTTTTAACCGTGCTCACTTGGTGGCGCCGCTGTCTTGCAGGCGACTACAGCGCACTTTGTTCGCGCATTTATGCCGTCTTGTGCCCTGCGCTGTCCTAAGTTTTGGCTGGGCTTACACACAGGGACAAGGCAGTGGCTTTCTCCTTGTTTGTCCCCACCTTGCTGGGACTTAACAGGTGACACTGCCCTAAACATAGGGATGCGGTCAGCCTTTTTCAAGGTGCAAAGCGCCATTTGTGGTGCTTTTTGTCGCTGCGCGCACGAAAATCAGTCCCCAGAGTGCTTGCAGGTGGTGATAGAGGTGGCCGTGACTATGGCGCTAACAGTGGCTAAGCTGCAACGCAGGCGGTGACAGAGATGCGTGCGCTACGCGTGGCTATAGCAGGCAAGGCACAAAGGCTACGCTGCAAACACCGACCTGTAGTGACGCTCAGGAGCAACTGACCATTTATCTCGAGAGGTGGTACGTACCCTACCCACGAACCTCAGAAAGAACGGTACACCTAAGATCGCCATCAAAGCAGCATCCCTCATGGTGGTTATGCAGACAAGCCCATCCCGCTTGCTGGCGGGATAGCAGCCACTTTTATCATCATCAAGAGTACCTTGCTGCTATTGCTAGTCACGCTAAACGCCAAAGCGCGCCGAAACGTTTTCCCTGTGCACTCCGCTCACGCCCCTTACGTGGCGCTGTATCCCTTGCCAGTACTTTTCTGCCCCTTTTTGGTGCTTTGGAGGATGGGAAATTCGTGCTATAGTGTCACTTTGCGCCAGTTTCTCTAAACTGTGCGAATATACTAAAGAGCAGTAGCGCTCTTAGTACTCTCGGCTCTGTTCTTTGGCCTTACCACGGCAAAACGACAGTGCTGCTTTAGCGCTTATAAGCTGAAGAGCAAATTAAGACTCTGCTGAGCCCTACTACCTGCTCACAGCAAGCGCTACGCTACAGCTTTTACTGCACAGCGTGAGCTGGGCAGACCAAGCAGCTAGGCAACAACACGGCGTGGCCGTGTTTGAAGTTGGAAGTCCTTACTACACATGTGCTCCATTTTTGGCATCTTTGATATTAAAGAGAACCCACAGGCACTGCGCAACCAAGCCTTAGAGCTGTCGCGCCTGCAGCGCCATCGTGGCCCTGATTGGGAAGGTATTTACCAAGGCGACCACGCTATCGTGGTTCACGAGCGCTTATCCATCGTCGACCCAGGCAATGGTGCGCAGCCTTTATACAATGCCGATAAGACTCAGGTCTTAGCTGCTAATGGTGAGATCTACAATCACATCCAGTTAAAGAGCGAGCTCAAGGAGCCTTACACGTTCTCCACCGGCTCCGACTGCGAGGTGATCATCCCACTGTACCAAGAGTTCAAGCGCACGGGCGAGATCTTCTTAGACCGCCTTGTGGGCGACTTCGCCTTTGTTCTCTACGATGCCACGGACAATTCCTACTTCATCGCACGTGACCACATGGGTATCGTGCCATGCTATGTGGGTACCGACCGTGATGGCCGCTTCTACGTCGCCTCGGAGATGAAGGCTCTGACCCCAATTTGCGACTCGGTCAAAGAGTTCCCTCCAGGACACTACCTCTACTCGAAGCAGGACTTAGAGTTCCACCGCTACTACCAGCGTTCGTGGATGGAGTATGACAACGTCAAGGACAACGTCACCTCCGTTTCCGCTTTAAAGGACGCCTTATTAGACAGCGTGAAGCGCCAGTTAATGTGCGACGTGCCATATGGCGTGCTGCTCTCCGGTGGTCTTGATTCCTCCGTGATCTCCGCTATCGCTAAGCTCTACTCGGAGAAGCGTGTTGAAGATGGCGGCAAGAGCGAGGCATGGTATCCACGTCTGCACTCCTTTGCCATTGGCTTAAAGGACGCTCCAGACTTAAAGAAGGCTCGTGTGGTCGCTGACTATCTGGGTACGGTGCACCACGAGATTCACTACACCATCCAAGAAGGCTTAGACGCCTTACGTGACGTGATCTACCACATCGAGACCTACGATGTGACCACCATTCGTGCCTCCACCCCAATGTACTTAATGGCTCGTTACATTAAGTCCATGGGCATCAAGATGGTGCTCTCTGGTGAAGGCTCGGATGAGATCTTTGGTGGCTACCTCTACTTCCACAAAGCGCCAAATGACCAAGAGTTCCATGAGGAGTTAGTGCGTAAGCTCTCACAGCTGCACTTATACGATTGCTTACGTGCCAACAAGTCCTTAATGGCTTGGGGTGTTGAGGGTCGTGTGCCATTCCTCGACAAGAAGTTCTTGGACGTGGCCATGAACATCAATCCAAAGGATAAGATGTGCCCAGGCAAGACCATCGAGAAGAAGGTCTTACGTGAGGCCTTTGAGGGCATGCTCCCAGAGGAAATCCTGTGGCGTCAAAAGGAGCAGTTCTCCGATGGCGTGGGCTACTCTTGGATCGATGCTCTGCGTGACTACGCCGAGGAGAAGGTCAGCGATCGTCAATTTGCCGAGCGTGAGACTCGCTTCCCAGTGAACACCCCAGTGACCAAGGAAGCCTACCTCTATCGTGAGATCTTTGAGGATCTGTTCAAGCTGCCATCGGCGGTGAAGACTGTGCCATACGGCAAGTCGGTGGCTTGCTCGACTGAGACTGCTATCGCTTGGGACGAGAAGTTCAAGGAAATGGCTGACCCATCTGGCCGTGCGGTGACCGACGTGCACGATCAGGCTTACGAGATGGGCCACAAGCTCTAATTGAGCTTACGTCAGTAATCAGCGCAGCAGTACGCGCTAACAGCCTCTAAAGGCTCTAAGCAGCGTCTACTGTCCTTAAAAGCCACCTCATTGAGGTGGCTTTTTCAGTGCGCCCAGTATGGGTGCTATCTATAGGGTTAAAGTCCCGAACCGACCCCGCTGGTGGGAACGGTTAGTGAACTGCAAGGCGTCGAGTGGCGAC
>CASEBB010000019.1 GCA_949286015.1 uncultured Succinivibrionaceae bacterium
TGCGGTAGTGATAGGAAACCGCCTTGGTACCGAAAACGGTATGCCAGGTGGTGTGAGAGCCGGCTGCTGACAAGAAAGTCAGCAGCGGCTACTCGATTTAGCCACAGGCCAAAGTGATAGCCTGTCGCATTTGCCCTCAGAGTGCTATTTCCTGTGGGGTATAATGCACCCACAATGATGAGCTGGGGAGTGGCGCAAGCTCTGCGCTACAAGCTCTCCTTGCCATAAGTGGTTTGCTCGGACGAGGGGATGGCGCCTCACTGCGCACAGGATTTTTTGGTTATGAAGATTGTTGATAATTGCGTCGTCACGGTCTCTTACATGGTGACCGATGAAGAAGACAAGGTAGTGGGCAGAACTGATCCTGATCGCCCTGCAATGGCTTTAATGGGCAAGCATTACTTTGTCCCTGGCTTAGAAAAAGCCCTCTACGATCACGAAAAGGGTGATGAGTTTGTCCTGACCTTAGCCCCTGAAGAGGCTTTTGGTGAGGTCAATCAGGGCCTGATTCAGACTCTGGATCGCGCCATGTTCGGTAACTTCCCAGTAGCCGTGGACAATGTCTTTGAGGCCGATACCTCCGCTGGCCCACAGCTGGTTCGTGTAGTCGAGGTCACCGATAACACCGTTACCGTTGATGGTAACCATCCATTAGCAGGCAAGACCTTAAAGTTCTTTGTCACGGTGGATGACGTGCGCGAGGCTACCCCAGAGGAGATCGAGCACGGTCACGCTCACCGCGATGGCAAGTGCTCGTTTGCCGACCCTTATGGTGAGGAAGCGGAGCACCAGTGCTGCTGTGGTCGCCATCACCACGACGGTGAGGACGGTGAGCATCACTGCGGTTGCGGTCATCACCACCATCACGATGGCGAGGAAGGTGAGGGCGGCGAGCATCACTGCGGTTGCGGTCATCACCACCATCACCACGATGGTGAGGAAGGTGAGGACGGCGAGCATCACTGCGGCTGTGGCCATCACCACCATCATCACGACGGTGAAGAGGGTGAGCACCACTGCGGTTGCGGCCACCATCACCACCATCACCACGATGATGACGCCGAGAAGAAAGACTAAGTTAGAGCTCAGACCACAGTAGCTGCTTGAAGCAGCGCTGTGGTAAAGAGGCGGCCGTAAGCTTAAGCTTGATCGGGCCGCACCTGTGAGCAACTGGAGCCCTCTTTGTGAGGGCTTTGGTGTTTTTATGCTCCTGCGATCGCTTGATGATCAGTTGGGGCACATCTGCTTTACCTCCAGCGCCACAGCGCATTTGCCGTGCTATAGCGCTACAGCGCTAAAGCTTACTCTGCGCGTTAGCGCATCTGGCGTCGCCTCTTATGCCCTTAGTGGCTGTTAGCGTTTCCGCGCGACGCACTCAATGTTTGCTTGTTTGTTTGCAATGAAGTTTATCCTCCGTTTATTTCCAGAGATCTCCATCAAAAGTCGCCCTGTGCGCAATCGCCTCATTAAGGTATTGACCAACAACCTCTTTAATGTGGCCCTGCATCATAACTTTGCGCTTAAAGTCCAAGCCCAATGGGACAAGCTCATTGTGACCGTGGGTGAAGACGATGCCGAGGCGACACGGGAACTGGCAGTGCGTGAGCTCTCACGTGTGCCAGGTATCCACTCCTTTTTGGAAGTAAAGGAGTTTGCCTTTGAGCGCTTTGACGACATCTTTGCTGTGGCAGGCCCTATCTACGGCCCACAGTTAGAAAACCACACCTTTGCCGTGCGTGTGCGTCGTCGTGGCAACCACCCTTACAACTCGCAAGAGGCCTCGCGCATCATCGGTGGCATGTTCAAGTCGCACTACCCAAACAAAGGTGTGAACTTAAGCGCGCCAGACGTCACCATCAACATCGAAATCGACCAGAACAAGGCCTTTGTTATCACCAATAAGTACAAGGGCATGGGCGGTTATCCTGTAGGCTCACAAGGCGCAGCGCTCACTCTCATCTCCGGCGGTTTTGATAGTGGCGTCTCCACTTACAAGGCTATTCACCGTGGCATGCGCGTCAGTTACCTCTTCTTTAACATGGGTGGTACCGCTCATGAGCTGGGGGTAAAGCAAGAGTCCTATTTCATCTGGGATCGCTACGCCTCTTCTCACCGCGTCAAGTTTGTCACAATTCCTTTTGAGCCAATCGTGGGACAGATCTTAGAGCGTACCCACCATGGCGTGCGTGGTGTGATCTTAAAGCGCATGATGATGCGCGTGGGCTCCAAGGTCGCGGCACGCTTAAAGTGCGAGGCGCTGATCACCGGTGAGAGCGTAGGTCAGGTCTCCTCGCAGACGGTGACGAACTTAAACCACATCGATGCGGTCAGCGACTGTTTAGTGCTGCGTCCACTGGTGATGGAGGACAAGCAGGACATCGTCGATAAGGCCAAGGAAATTGGCACGGCGGGCTTTGCCGAGAGCATGCCAGAGTACTGCGGCGTGATCTCCGATCACCCTAATGTTTGCCCAGCGCGCTCCTTTGTCGAAGAGGAAGAGGCCAAGATGGATCCAGGCCTCGTTGATGCCGCTGTGGCGGCAGCGGTGGTGATGGACATTAAGGACATCCCTGCTAACACCTCGAAGCTTGAGGAGGAAGTGGAGATCGTCCACGAGCTGACGCGTGGTGATGTGCTCCTTGATGTGCGCGCTCCTGATGATGCGCAGAAGTCGCCACTGGTGGTTGCGGGCCATGAGGTCATTACCCTGCCGTTTTACAAGGTCGCCAGCGAGTTTGGCAACCTCGATAACCTCAAGACCTACGCCTTGTACTGCGATCAGGGCGTGATGAGCTTGATGCAGGCTCGCGAGCTCAAGGAAATGGGCTACCACAACCTCAAGGTCTATCGCCCACAAGCTGCCAGCGCCTCTACCAGCAATACTGACGCTGCTACCAGCAAGACCGAGGCTGCTCCTGACGCTGCAGCAGCCACGACCGAGGCGAGCACCACGGACAACAGCGCTTCGTAAGAGCCCTCAGGGGCGCGGCTTTACTCACTCCTACGCTTCTCCATAGCCACTCCGTAGGTAACCTCAAAGCGCCTGACGGCGCCTTATCTCGAGAGTAGCGCCTGAGCAAACTCCTACTCTCAGGGTAAAACACCTGATTGTAGGCAGTTACCTCCTTTGAGATTTGCTTTTTGTGATACTCACGCCACTCCCACGCCACTTGCGCCGCGCCCATACCTCTCTTTGCTGTGGGACTACCACCTTAGTCTGACCTGAAGAGCATGCCCATTTGTAAGCACGCTCTTACTGTTACGCTCTTTACGCTTACCGCATGAGTGCACCTGTATGCAGAGGGCGAATCGTGTGCTATGGTGAACGCTATCAAGTGGGACAATAGCGTGTGCGTCATGACGTTCTTGTCAGTATCTTAAGCGCTTTTAGGCGCGTTGTAGGAAAGATACGCCCCTGTGCAGGTGTTAAGTGGTGAGCTGCCCGTATCTGCATTTCCCCGCGATAGGGGCAGAGGAGCTTGCTGTAAGCAACTTACTTTTGGTAAGGCTTGCTGGCAGTGAGATCAAGTGAGGAGGAAGGTCTATGCAGCATCTGGTGCTCAATAACGGAGTGCGGATGCCTATCTTAGGATTTGGCGTCTTTCAGCTACCAGACCAGCGGCAATGCCAAGAGGTGGTAGCAGAGGCCTTAGCTATCGGCTATCGCCTCATCGATACGGCACAGGCTTACGGCAATGAGGAAGCCGTAGGTAAGGCCATTATTGCCTCTGGAGTGCCCCGTGAGCAGGTGTTTTTAACCTCCAAGATCTGGATCTCCCACAGCGGGGAGAAAAAGGCCATGGCCTCCATTGAGGCGTCGCTGAGGAAGCTGCAAACCGACTGCCTCGACCTCATGCTCATTCACCAGCCTTTTGGTGATTACTACGGTACCTACCGTGCCCTCGAAAAGGCTTTAGCCGAGGGTAAGTGCCGTGCCATTGGTGTCTCGAACTTCTTTGCTGACCGCTTGGTTGACTTGTGCAACTTTGTGGATGTGCGGCCGCAAGTTAACCAGATGGAAACGCATGTCTTTCAGCAGCAAACAGCGCTGCGGCCGTACCTTGATAAGTACAAGGTACAGCTTGAGGCGTGGGGGCCCTTTGCTGAGGGCCGCAATGGCTTTTTTACCCAGCCCCTTTTGCAGAAGATTGCTGAGAAACGCCACAAGAGTGTGGCGCAGGTGGGCTTACGCTTTTTAATTCAAAGCGGCATCATCGCCATCCCTAAGTCTAGCCATCGGGAGCGCATGGAGGAGAACATCGATATCTTCGACTTTGAGCTCACTAAAGCGGATATGGAGCAGATTAGGGGCTTGGATTTAAAGCACAGCCTGTGCTGTGATCACTCTGATCCTGAGTTTGTGCAGGCACTGGTGGAGCTCAGCAAGCAGCAAAGCTAAGCGGCGCGGGCGCACTGCTGTGCCCAGTGCTGGGGAACGGGTTAGCTCATAAGTGACGGATGTAGTGGTGCGTGGTTGCAACGTCCCACCTCGAGATAAAAGGTGCAAGCGAGCCTGAACCTATCTTGAGATGGGCATGTATGCGTGCCCTAATTTCTGTCATTTATTAAGTCAGTCGTTCCAAGGTGCAGGGGGAAGGAGATGGTATTAGACTCTCCTGCACCCCTTACCTCGCTGCTGTTGGACGTTGTAAGTCAGCATTGCAGTCGCTGTCATGTATGAGATCACTCCTGCCTTAGCTCTATGCCGTAGCTCCACGCCTTGGTTGGCGGCGCAAAGCTCTGCGTCTCACACTTGTTTTCATGCTTGCGCCAAAAGCATCGCTATGGCTGTAAGGGCAAAGCCGCGCCCTGTTTTGCGCTGTAGCCACATGTTAGAGCCCACACTTTGTGCTAAGCTTTAGGCGTTTAGTCAGGTCTAAGTGGGCCACTTCTTCAGCAAAAGACCAGAGTTTTTCACCTCCGTGCGCCGCCTGCTGTGGCATGTGGGGTAGAACTTTTGGCCGGTGCCCTTGTCTTATATCAGTCCCCCTGTCAGTTTGTCTGTGAGGTTTTGTTAGACAGCGACCCTGTGGAGCTTTAGTTCATTGTGACGCTTTTTAATCCTGCCGTCTTCTTTATCGCGTGGCGCTACATCAAAGGCTCAAAGAAGCAGCGCTTTGCCTCCTTTGTCGCTATCCTTGCGACTTTGGGCATTGCTATCGGCGTCTGTGCCTTAATCGTGGTCAGCTCCATCATGCAGGGCCTGCAAAACCGCCTCAAAGCTAATATCCTGAACGATTGTGCCCATGTGGTGGTGCAAGCTACGGTGCAGGATATCCCTCAGCTTCTTGCCTTAGATCACGTCAATGCCTTAGTGCCCTTTGTGCAGGGCGAAGCCATGCTGCAATATGGCTCGGATATCGTTATGGTGACCTTACAGGGCACCGACTATAACAGCCTCTACGTCAGTAACGATTACGCCTCGAGTATGGGCCTTACCACCCGTGACCGCATGCGCTTTTTACGTGAGGATGCCAGCAGGCAACTTACCAAGCAGCAAGTGCAGTCAAGTCGCGAGCAGGTGCAAGCTGCCGTGCATCAGGGCCTCACAGCAGGGGCGACTGAGCATTCCGCCGCTGCAGCAACTGCTGCGCAGCAAGCAGCCGCGCCCAATGCCAATAGGTTTGCAGCTGAGTTTTCAGGAGTAGCAAGCGAGGTTTCTGGTAGTGAGGCTGAATCATTGTCAGTGACAGCTGAGTTTGCGGACGAGACCGCTGGCGAAAATGCAGCTGACGCTAACCAGCAACTGCTCTTTTGCATTCCGATGCCACATGTGGATCGCAGTGGCTATAACTACGGCTCTATCTTCGCTTTTGCCCCTAATTCCTACGACATAGCCTTAAATTACCAGTTGCTGCTGCAACTGGGTATCGATACGCTCTCGGAGACTAAGGTGCGCCTTGTGAGCACGCAAAACGCGCGCTATACGCCTTTTGGTCTCATCCCTGTGCAGCGTAACTTTAAGGTGGCGGCCATTATCAATGCCATTGACCGCTCGGCAGCGCCAACGGTGATTGGCAATTACACCGACGTTTACCGCTTTCTCCGCCTCTCCTCTGATGCCACTTACTTTAGGCTGTATTTGAGCGATCCTTTCTTAGTGGAGGAGGTGACCTCAAAGCTTGAGGGTAAGTTTGCCTACTCTGATTGGCGCGAGCGTTATGGCGACTTCTTTAAGGCGGTGAGCCTAGAGAAGATCACCATGTCGCTGATGCTGTGCTTAATCGTGGTGGTAGCGGCGTTTAATATTCTCTCGTCGCTGACCATGGTGGTGAGCTCACGCGTCAATGAGATTGCTATTTTAAAGACCATTGGTATGAGCAATCGCGCGCTTTTAAGCGTGTTCTTACTAGTGGGTATGAGTGCCAGTTTGATTGGCTCGTGCTTAGGCATCATTAGCGGCATCCCCTTGGCTTTAAATGCCCAGAGCATTTTAAGTGCGCTGGGTATCAGTATTGTCCAAGGTGATCTGCCTATTGAGATTGCTAGCGGTAACATTATTTTAATTGTGGTGCTGTGCTTGGCGGTATCGCTGCTGTGCACCTTTTATCCTGCGTACTACGCCAGCAAGGCCGATCCTGCCAGCAACCTAGTGCACGCCTAAAGCTATGCGAGCTGAGAGCACAGCTATGGCCGTGGAGCAGGGGCTTGCTAGCGTTTTCCCTAAGATGGCGACGCTAGGACCCCAATACGTGCTAGCGCCGTGAGCAGCTACCGCCACTAGAGGCTAACGCCTTTATTGTGCAGAGATACGTTAGGAATGAGTGAGCGCATAAATGACGGAGAATGGGATGAGTGATGGCAACGTCACACACCTCGAGATGAATGGTGCGGGTGAGTCTAAGCATATCTTAAGACGGTGCACCATGATTACCCTAAAGTCCGTCATCTATTAAGTCAGTCGTTCCTTAGCACTTACAGCACGGTGTAGTCTCAGCGTGACAAGGCCCACTCTCCACTCTCACTTCCTAAATTATCCACCCCGCACGAACTTACCCAAGGGCTAAGATGCAAAAGATTCTACTCAAAGGTCGCGGTATTGAGCACTCCTATCAGGAAGGGAAAATCAAAACCCCTGTGCTCAAGGGGATTGACCTCGATATCGAAGCCTCAAAAATGACCGCCATCGTCGGTAAGTCCGGCTCCGGTAAAAGTACCCTGCTGCATATCCTCGGTACCCTCGATACCCCTAACAAGGGCGAGATCTTTTTCCAAGACGTCAACATCACCAAGCTCAGCGCGCGGGAAAAAGCTCGCTTCCGCAACCGCCATCTGGGCTTTGTCTACCAGTTTCACCACCTCTTAGGCGACTTTACGGCCCTTGAGAACGTGATGCTGCCGCTTTTTATAGACAAGATGGATCGCGCCCTTGCTTATAAGCGCGCCTCATATCTTTTAGACTGCGTGGGTCTTGAGAACCTCAAGACCCACCTGCCAAGCGAGCTCTCGGGAGGTGAGCGCCAGCGCGTAGCCATTGCCCGTGCTCTCGTGCACTCCCCTGAGTTAGTGCTAGCGGACGAACCTACCGGCAATCTCGACGAAAAGAACGCCAATGTCATCTTTGCGCTCTTTCGTGATCTGGTCAAAGAAGAGGGCGCCGCCGTGGTGATGGTGACCCACGATCAGAGCCTAGCGCAAAAGTGCGACCACATCCTTGAGATTGTGGATGGCGTTATCGTCAACGCCGCTGATCACTTACAAGAGTCGCATCAGAGCTTGCTCTATAAGGAGCGCTATAACGAGGCCATTATCGCCGCCAGTGGTGATAGCGATGAGGACACAGGGGCGTTATTTACCTCAAACTCATGGGAGAGCCATCACCTTACCCCCAATGCCGCTAAGGCCTTAGCCAAGGCGCGCGCCCAAGAAGCACTGGCACGGCAAGCGGCAGCGGTAGTGAAACACATGGAGGGAGCTCCAGCTACAACCATTGCTAAATTAGGCACCGATGCAGAGCTCTCGGCGGCGGTAGCTTCTACGGTCAGTGCGGCAGCGGCGGCTTCCTTACAGCATGATCCTGTGCACTCCTATCGCGTGGAGCATCATACGGTGACAGCCGATTCGCAGGGTGCGCCGGAGCTGGAGTGCCGTGCGGTGATTTTTGGTGAGGAGTCGGCTGCACCTGCTTACGAGGCGGCCGCTGCGGCTTTACAGGCGCAAAATAGCGAGCGCCAAGAAAAGTCGTCGCCGCAGCTTGATGCAGCTGCTGATGTAGCAGGTGCAGGCAGAGGTACAGGCGCAACTGACGCTGGCGCCGCTGGTGCGGCATCACGTGTGCCGCATGATGACAATGCGCAGCAGCGCTAATGAGGCAGGGCTAGGAGGACGGGCTCGTGGCTAATTTCCTTGATCTCAAACTAGCACTGCGCTTTTTTCGCTCACGGCGTAAAGGGGCGCTGACGCGCTTTATCTCCTTTGCTTCGACCTGTGGTATTGCCATTGGTGTCTTTGCGGCCATTGTGGGCTTTTCGGCCATGAATGGCTTTGAGTACGAGCTAGAGAACCGCGTGCTCTCGATCATTCCTTCGGCGCAATTAAACAGCTCCCGTCCGTACTTTCAGGATGTGGCGGATATAGAGCGCATCTTAAACGAGAGTCCGCACATTGTGGCTACAGCGCCCGCGATTGAGCAGCGAGCCATTTTGTCGGCTAATCGCGCTTTTGCGCCACTGGTGATTGCCGGTATCGACCCTTACAAAGAGCAGGATGTCATTGCCATTCAGCGCTTTACCAATACGCAGCTGATCTCGCTATGCCCTAACTTTAGGGGCTATGTCTTTGGTATGGATCAGGAGTGCGCTGATTGCACCATTACTGAAGCAGCTGACGCCGCCGCTGCGCAGGGCGGGCCTAGCTCGCCTTGTGCCGTAGACTTTTCAACGTCGGCTGCACCTGAAGATTCTGCTGCCACCTTAGAAAATGAGGAAGAGGAGCAGTTAACGGCCAGTGCCGCAAGCGCTGAAAACGCCGCCGCAGAGCAGGGCACCTCTGCTGTGCAGAGCACCACAGCGGATTCACGCTCCTTAGCGGCGCAGAGTGCCGAGCCGGTGCTGCCAACCTCGAATATTCCCCGCATCATTATTGGCTCAGGTATCGCCAAAAAATTGCAGGTGGACGTGGGTGATATGGTGGATGTGGTAACGTTAGACAACACCACCACCGTGGATAGCATTAATGCTGCGCACAACCCCGAGCAAGAGGCCTCGGCTGTGCAGTCCTTTGCGGGCACGGACTTTAACCGCACGCTGCGAACCCCACAAAAGCATAAAGCCCTCGTAGTGGGCATTATTCACATTGGTGGTCAGCTTGACACCACGGTCGCGCTGATGCACTACACCGTGCTGAAAGAGCTGGCGTCCTTGCAGGGGCCAAACGTGATTCATATCCGCACGGACAACCTGCAAGATACCAACAACATTGTCTTTAATGCCACCTCCGGCAAGATTAAAGAGAGCGCCTATTTGGTGACGTGGATGAGCACACAGGGTAAGCTTTACCATGACATCCAAATGGTACGACAGATCCTCTTTGTTGCCATGTTCTTAGTGCTAGCAGTGGCCTGCTTTAACATTGTCTCCAATCTCCTCATGATGGTAGGTGAAAAGAGACGCGAGATTGCGATCTTGCTCACCATGGGTATGAAGCCGCATCACGTGGTGCGTACTTTTGCGCTCATGGGACTGATCTCAGGTATGTATGGCTCGCTGTTAGGCTTAGTCTCCGGTGTGGTGGTAAGCTTAGTGGTGACGCCTATTACCTCGTCGTTTCGCGATTGGTTTGGCTTTGATCTGCTCAATGAGGATGTGTACTTCATTAACTTTATTCCTTGCAGATTAGAGTTAAGTGACGTCCTGATTGTGCTGGCGATTTCGCTGTTAATGAGCTTAGGCGCGGCTTTATACCCAGCGCTGCGCGCTTCGCGGATTAAGCCTGCACGCGAGCTCAACTTATAGGTTCAGACGCCCAGAGCGTAAGCTGTGCTTACAGCGTGTGAGCACCGGCTCGGCTCTAGGTTCAGTGGCTTTAGCCATCTTACAGAGGTGGCAGGTCACTTTTAGGTGGCGGGCTTTCCAGCCAAAGGAGGCTCGCCACTTTACACAGGTGGCGATGCACCTTAAAAGGTGCCTGTGTCCACCTCTCAGGGCAGACTGATGTACTGCCTTGCTTTTTGGCACCGCGTACTTGTTTCGAGGATTTTGTTATGCCAACTGCATTAGTTGCTTTTGCTAATGGTTCTGAGGATATGGAGGCTACGGCCGCCGCTTCGATTATTGCCCGTGGTGGCGTGAAGGTCACCCGTGCTGCTATCACCACCGATGGCTCCAAGGAAGTAGTGTGTTCCCATGGCATGCATGTTCTGTGTGACAAGCACATCAGCGAGTGCACTGAGGATTACGACATTATCGTTATCCCTGGTGGTTTAGATGGTGCCACCAACTGCGCTAACTGCGAGCCACTCATTGCGAAGTTAAAGGCACAAAAGGCTGCGGGCCGCTACGTGGCTGCTATTTGCGCTGCTCCTGGCTTTGTGCTGGCCAAGCACGGCATTATCACCGACGGCCCAGCCACGGGCTATCCTGGCTGCTCGGACAACATCCAAAACTACACTGGTGCTAACACCTGCATCGACCGCATCAATAAGATCGTGACCGGTAAGGGCCCAGCCTTAGCCATTGAGTTTGGTTTGGCGTGCTTAGAGGTCTTAGTGCCAGCTGAGACCTTAGCGCAGGTGAAAAAGGGCATGCTGTGCTAAGGTTCACTAAGATCCTTAGTGATCTTTAGTGGTGTAACCGCCGCCACGTGCCACGCTTAAGCTGTGTCTTAAGCGCTTAGAGCCACCATATGGGATCCATGTGGTGGCTTTGTCGTCTTGGGCGTTGATGTTCTACCTCAAAGCATACTGTGCAAGACTGTGCGCAACTGCACTGCTGTGCGGTGCTCTGGTACCCATCACCTCAAAGTAAGGCGCGCCGCGTTGTCACCTCAAGGTAGCTCTACTGTCTGCTGTAAGTGGCGTCGCGTGCGGGGCTGTGCTTGAGGAAAATTGCTCTCCCTGAGCCCCCGCTCTAACGCCTGTCTTTTGGGCGCTTTTGCGATTTAATAGAGCACGTGCGATAATTGTGAATTTAGATTTTGGCGCTACTGCCTGTCCCCTGTGCCTTGCTTTTCCTGCGCTTTGGCGCCACCACAAGCAAGCACAAGTGGCAGTGAGAGGAGGCCCATGTGCGCCGCTTAAGTGTCTGCTGCCCTTTATGTGGCACCCGCCACTTTCTAGGCCTCAAGACTTTGTTTTATTGGTTGTTGTGTGATGGATAAGCTAGTTCAAGCTAAACAAGAGGGCATCGCCGCCGCTGCTGGCGCCGCCAGCCTGCAAGAGTTAGACGCTGTACGCGTAAATTACTTAGGCAAGAAGGGCTTGTTTGCTGAGTTTATGAAAGAACTGGCCAAACTTGATGCCAGCGAACGCCCACAACGCGGCGCGGTCATCAATGAGGCTAAGCAAGAGGTCGTTGCTGCTATTGAGCAACGTAAGGCTCAACTGGAAAAGGCCGCCTTGGACGCTAAGCTTGCCTCTGAAAAGGTCGACATCACCCTGCCAAGCCGTCACCGTCAGATGGGTACCTTACACCCAGTGTCGCGTACCATTGAGCGTCTCAGTGACATCTTCTCAACCATGGGCTTTGAAATCGCGTCCGGCCCTGAAATTGAGGATGACTACCACAACTTCGACGCCTTAAATCTCCCTCCACATCACCCAGCTCGTGCTAGCCACGACACCTTTATGTTTGCTAACGGCCTGCTGTTACGCTCGCAAACCTCCTCGGTGCAAATCCGTACCATGGAGAAAAAGGCCCCGCCAATTCGTATCGTCTCCCCAGGCCGTGTCTATCGTAACGACTACGACATGACCCACACCCCAATGTTCCATCAGATCGAGGGTCTGTACGTCGACCGTAACGTCTCCTTTGCTGACTTAAAGGGTGTGCTCTACGAGTTCTTATTAAAGTTCTTTGAAGAAGAGCTTGAGGTGCGCTTTCGCCCATCCTACTTCCCATTTACGGAGCCATCTGCCGAGGTGGACGTGCGCCGTAAGGGTGGCAAGTGGTTAGAGGTGTTAGGTTGCGGTATGGTGCATCCAAACGTGCTGCGCAACGTCAACATCGACCCAGAGGAGTTTACCGGCTTTGCCTTTGGTATGGGCATCGAGCGCCTGACCATGCTCCGCTACGGGGTTAAGGACTTACGCGCCTTCTTTGAGAACGATCTGCGTTTCTTAAGCCAGTTTGCCTAAAAGCGCCCCTCTAACACAGGGCGGGCCCGAAGCAGCTCATTGCTCCGCTCCGCACAGCAGTGCAGAGCGCAGTGCTGCTGGCAAGGACAAACTGAGATCGTGGTCGCGACGACTAAGAGTAGGTGCTCACAGCAGGACAACAGGCAGAAAAGAGCGCACCAGAGGTTGAAAGCTCTAAAGACGGTCACCAGCAAGCAAGACACTTGCGTGCTCCTTACAGCCAATAAGCCCCAGCAGGTAACAAAACTGCGGCGTTGCGGTAAGTCGAGCTCGGTGCTTTCTTGTAAGTTGTAAGTCACAGTGCCCCTGTTCTCAAGACACCACGTACCTTAGTAAGTTGCCCGCCGCAGCGAGGCTTACGCCTACCACGTAAGTGCTAAAGAGTGGTCAGTAAGCCAGCGTCAACAGGATTTTTTTCGTTATGAAGTTTAATAAGAACTGGGTCGATGAGTGGGTGCCAAATTCCTTAAGCGCCCAAGAGCTGTCTGATGCCATTACCATGGCAGGCTTAGAGGTGGACACCTGCAAGGAAGTCTGCGGTAAGTTTGACCACGTGGTCGTAGGCGAAGTCGTCGAGTGCTGGGATCATCCTGACTCTGACCACCTCCACGTCACTAAGGTAAACGTCGGTGCGGCCTCTCCTAATGGCGAGCTCTTACAGATCGTTTGCGGTGCCCCTAACTGCCGTCAGGGCTTAAAGGTGGCCTGCTCCTTAGTCGGTGCTCACTTACCTGGCATCACCATTAAGGCGGCCAAGTTAAGAGGTGTCGAGTCGCAGGGCATGCTCTGCTCTTACAAGGAGCTGGAGATGTCTGAGGAGTCAAACGGCATTATTGAGCTGCCTTCTGACGCACCAGTGGGCATGGACTTACACGAGTACATGCACTTAAACGACTACACCATCGATGTGGACTTAACCACCAATCGTCCAGATTGCTTAAGCCTGCGTGGTATTGCCCGTGAAGTGGCCGTGTTAACGCACGCTCCTTTCCATGAGCTCAGCATCCCTGAGGTTACCCCAACTTGTGATGCGACCTTCCCTGTGGAAGTGTTAAACCCACAAGCTTGCCCATGCTATTTAGGTCGTGTGGTGCGTGGTGTGAACCAAAAGGCGCAAAGCCCACTGTGGATGGTAGAGAGATTACGTCGCTGCGGTATCCGCTCCGTCTCGCCAATTGTGGACGTCACCAACTACGTGATGTTAGAGCTGGGTCAGCCTCTGCATGCCTTTGATTTAAATCGCGTCCACGACAAGATTCAGGTGCGCCTTGCTCATAAGGGTGAGCGTTTAGTGCTGCTCTCGGGTGAAGAGGTAGAGGTAACAGACGACACCTTAGTGATTGCCGATAGCCACGGCCCTGTGGGCTTAGCCGGTATCTTTGGTGGAGAGAAGTCTGGTATCAACAGCGACACTCAGGACGTCTTCTTAGAGTCGGCCTTCTTTACGCCACTGGCCATTAAGGGCCGTGCCCGTCACTATGGCTTAAACACCGATGCCTCCCACCGCTTTGAGCGTGGTGTCGATCCAGAGCTTCAGCGTACCGCGATGGAGCGTGCTACCGCCCTCTTAGTGCAGATTGCTGGTGGTGAAGTCGGCCCTGTCATCGAGTGCCGCGATGAGGCTGAGCTCAAGCGTGATGAGACCCATCACATCACCTTACGCTTAGACCGCCTTACTAAGGTCTTAGGCTGCGAGGTGCCAGCGGCGGAAGTTGAGCACATCTTAAATACGCTGGGCTTACAGCCACAAAAGGTTGAGGGTGGCTACTACACCACTGCTCCTTCCTTCCGCTTCGACTTAGAGATCGAAGAAGACTTAATTGAGGAAGTAGCCCGTATTTATGGCTATAACAAGGTGCCAAGCACTCTGCCTATCGCTGAAATGGTGATGGCTGCCGCGAAAGAAGAGGTGATCTCTGAGCGCTCCATTCGTCACAACTTAGTGCAGTCGGGCTATCAAGAGGCGATCACTTACTCCTTTACCGACCCACGCGTCCTTAAGGTTTTTAACGACTTAGAGCCAATGACTCTGCTGACGCCAATCTCGGTAGAGATGTCGGCTATGCGCACGACGCTGCTTGCAGGCTTAGCCGTGGCTGCCAAGTACAATGTGCACCGTCAGCAAAAGCGGGTGCGCTTATTTGAGCTGGGTTTAAGCTACATCCAAGACGAGACCGCCGAAAATGGCGTGCGCCAAGAGCCAATGGTCGCAGGCTTAGCCTTAGGTGATGCCGAGGCTGAGTGCTGGAGTCAAAAGGCCCGTCACATCGACTTCTTTGACCTCAAGGGTGATGTGGAGAACCTCTTGGATTTAACGGCCCGTCCACAAGCTTACGAGTGGCGCGTTACTGAGGCTCCATTCTTACACCCAGGTCAGGGTGCTGACCTCTACTTAGATGGCCGTAAGGTCGGTGTCGTGGGTATCCTCCATCCAGTGGCACAAAAGGCTTTAGGCTTTAAGACCCCTGTGGGTGTGTTTGAGATTGCTCAAGCGGCCCTGAGCACGCGTGCGATTCCGCTTGCTCATGAGATCTCGAAGTTCCCAAGCGTGCGTCGTGACTTAGCCTTTGTCTTAGACAAGAGCGTGCATGCGCAGGATGTGGTGGCTCTCATTACCGCTGAGGGTGGCAAGCTGGTAGATAAGGTCGTGATCTTTGACGTCTTTGAGAGTGCGGAGTTAGGCGCTAAGCGCTCAATGGCTTTAGGCCTGAGCCTTAACGATAACGAGCGTACTTTAGAGGACGCTGAGGTTGATGCCTTAGTCGAGAAGGTTGTCGCTGCGGTCAAGGCCAAGTTTGGTGCGACCTTACGTGAGTAAGGCTTAGCCTCACGCTAGTGAGGTTCTACCTCAGCGTAAACAGAGCCTCAGGGCAAGGCCCTCTAGGGTAGGGTAACCCCCTCTTAGGGGCTTGTCCGTGGCTCTGCTAGCCGTTCCTCTTGGCGAGATAATGGCGGGATAATGATAGGAAGGCGTGTTGTGCACACATTTAATCAGCTACGTAGCATGTTGCCAGGAGGCCAGCAAGATTTTGCATGGATCCGTGCGCATGGGCTGATTTACGTGGATAAGACGCGCTATCTCTATCAGCTTGCCTCTATTAACCAACCGCTGCTTTTGACGCGTCCACGGCGCTTTGGTAAAAGCACTCTCGTGTCAACCTTAGAGGAGCTGTTTTTACACGGTGTGGCGCCCTATGACGGGCATGAGTCGTACTTCAAGGGCCTTGAGATTGAGCAACTGTGGCCTCAAGATCCAGATAATGAGGGCCCTTTTTATGTGCTGCACCTTGATTTCTGGGGCTTGCTCAAAGACTGCACCACTGTTGCAGCTTTTAAGCAGCGTCTCAACAAGCAGCTCTTGCACTTTGCTACTGAGGCGCAATTAGAGCTCAAGACCAGAAGCACTGATGGTCTTGATGTGTTCAAGCTCCTGCTGGATGCCGTGCCGGATGGCTTCGTGGTGCTGCTAGTAGATGAGTATGATGCGCCTTTAACGCATTGAGCCGCCAGTAATGCACCCCCACAAGGTCGCGGCGATGGTCTGGCTCCTGTTTGTAAGGAGAAACTATGGACTTTAAGAACTTAGACGAAGGCCTTACCTTATTGGAAGCTACGGTCAAGGAGCTTGAGGACAACTCGTTGTCGTTAGATGATGCTATCGACAAGTACGAGCGTGGTATGAAGCTGGCCGTGCAATGTCGCAGCTGCTTACAGGACATGACCCGTCGCGTGAGCGAGGTGCGCCAAGCGTCGATGCAGGAGCTGCAGCGCCTTGAGTCGGGGGAGCAAAACTTCAATGCCGCCCCGCAGGACAACCAACAGCCACAGCAGCAGATGGGGCAGGCGCAGTCGCAGCCAATGCAGCAGCCTCAGATGCAGCCTGATCAGCCTCAGGGCCCTCAGGGCTATGATCCTACTGACGATGACATTGCCTTTTAGGCTCAGCGCAGCTTAAGTCCAGTCTCAGCTCTTCCTTGAGCTGAGCTGTGGTTCTCTTTGGTGTGCGCTTCGCAAAGAGGCCGTGCCTGCCTCAATAAGAGGCCAATCCTGCCTCAAGACGAGGCCATAGCAGCAGTAACACGAGGAAGCTCCATGCAGCAACTCAATGATTTCTTTAATGTGGTGCAACAGCGCGTTAATGCCTGCATGCAAGAGAAGTTAGCGCAGATGCCATCTGAGCCTGCTTCCTTAAAAGAGGCCATGCATTACGCCTTGCTCTTAGGTGGTAAGCGTGCCCGTCCGTACCTCGTGTACGCCACTGGTCAAGCCTACGGTGCTTCCTTAAAAGACCTCGATTATGTGGCCGCCGCCATTGAGTGCATCCACTCTTATTCCCTGATTCACGACGACATGCCGGAGATGGACAACGACACGCTGCGTCGTGGTCAGCCTACTGTGCACGCCAAGTTTGGCCCCGCCACCGCGCTCTTAGCCGGTGATACCTTGCAAGCACTGGCCTTTGACTTTTTAACCGACGAGCGCTGCCATATCGCCGATGAGGTAAAAGCAAGACTCTGCGGCACCTTAGCACGGGCGGCGGGCTTTACTGGTATGTGCGGTGGTCAGGCTTTAGATTTACTTGCTGAGCACCAGCATTTAGCACAGGATGCCTTAGAGCATCTACATGCTTTAAAGACCGGTGCGCTCATTACTGCCGCTGTGCAAATGGGCTATATGGCCGCCCGCTATGAGGATGCCCACAATAACAGCACTGGCGATGTGATTGGCCTCACCTTAGGCTTTGTGGAGCGTCCGCAGGTCTCGCGTGACTTAGAGCATCTCACCACTTATGGTAAAAAGGTCGGCCTTGCTTTCCAAGTGTGGGACGATGTGCTCGATGTCGAGGGCGATACTGCTGTCTTAGGCAAGACCGTGGGCTCAGATGAGGCGCATGAAAAGAGCACCTATGTCTCGCTCTTAGGCTTAGAGGGCGCTAAGGCTTACGCCCAAAAGCTAAGTGCTGAGGCCCAAGCGGCCTTAAAGGAGCTCAAGGTGCCAATGCCGCTGCTCGAGCAATTTGCTCAATTTTGTGTGAGCCGCGACCATTAAAATAAGGAGGCTCGAGAGCTCCAGCAGAATGTGGCCACGCTACATGTGGCTTTTTAAGGTGGGTGACCTGAGGGAGCATGGCTACATGAGCCATTACAGTGCTTAAGGACAGCACTAAGTAAGTCACTTAAGTGCTGTGCTGAGGTGCAGTCGTAAGTGCTGTACGGAAGTGTAGTCAGCCGCTGGTAGCTTTATTTGTTCGATACGGTCGCAGGCTAGCTTTCTTGCGGCCCTAATAGGAGGAAAGCCTGTTTTCAGAGTTCTGGTTACGCTGTGATCTCACGACTCCACCTGCTGCGCTTGACGTGCCGCGATGGATTGGATGAGGACAAAACTCTAGGGTAAGCCCCATAGCAAACTCTAGGGGGTGGCCTCTAGTGAGCGGCGATGATAGTGTGCTCTGCGACAGCTTCAAAGTGTAGTGCCAAACGATTTTCAGCTCCTCAACCATATCAACTCAGCCAGTGATGTGCGCGCTCTGTCGCGTGAGCAATTGCCACAGCTGTGTAAAGAAGTTCGCTCCTGCCTCATTGACACAGTGAGCAAAACTGCCGGACATCTCGCCTCGGGCCTTGGTGTGGTGGAGCTGACCGTCGCTTTACATTACGTCTACGATACTCCTAAGGACGTCATTGTCTGGGATGTGGGGCATCAAGCTTATCCTCACAAGATCCTCACCGGCCACCGTAACGAGCTGCAAACTATTCGGCAGCATAATGGCCTGCACGCCTTTATCTGGCGTGGTGAAACGCCTTACGATCTGCTTTCCACAGGCCACGCCTCCACCTCCATTGGCTCAGCTTTAGGCTTAGCCGTGGCTGAGCGCAATAAGTCCCCAGATGAGCGGCGTAAGGTCATTGCCGTCATCGGTGATGGCGCCTTAAGTGGTGGTACCTCCTTTGAGGCCTTAAACCACGCGGGCTCTTTTTCGGACATCGATCTCACGGTCATCTTAAATGACAATGAGATGAGCATCTCCGAGAACGTCGGCTCGATTGCTCAAGGCCTGTCTCACGTTATCTCCAGTCCCCACTACGTCAAGTTAATCGAGGGCGGTAAACGCATCTTAAAGTCCTTACCAGCGGTGCGCGATCTGGCCATACGTGCCCAAGAGCACTTCAAGGGCATGCTTATGCCTGGTACCCTCTTTGAGGAGCTGGGCTTTAACTACATTGGCCCTGTAGATGGCCATGATGTGGGCCGCCTCGTCAATCTCCTGCAAAACATTAAGGAGATCTCTGGCCTTAAGTTCCTGCACATTGTGACCAAAAAAGGTAAGGGCTATGGCCCAGCCGAAGAAGATCCTATCTGCTATCACGGTGTGCCGACCTTTAACCCTGCACAGGGCATTAATCAGGAAAGCAGCAAGGAGGATCGCTCCTATTCTGCTGCTTTTGGCCGCTGGATGTGCGATAAGGTCATAAGTGACCGTCGCCTTATGGCGGTAACGCCAGCGATGCGCATTGGCTCGGGACTGGCGGAGTTTGCTCAGCGCTATCCGCATCAGTTCTTTGATGTGGCCATTGCTGAGCAGCATGCAATGGTCTTTGCCTCGGGCTTAGCCGCTGGTGGCATGCGCCCTGTGGTCAATATCTACAGCTCCTTTATGCAGCGTGCTTACGATGGTCTGATTCACGATATGGCCATCCAAGACCTGCCTATGATGCTGTGCTTAGACCGTGGTGGTGTGGTTGGTGCCGATGGTCCTACCCACAATGGCAGTTTTGATATTGCCTACACCCGTACCGTGCCTAATCTGCTCATCATGGCCCCAAGCACCCGTCATGAGCTCTACTACATGCTCAATACGGGTTATGCTTACGCTCATCCTTGTGTGGTGCGCTACCCACGTGACAATGGCGAGACCTTACGTGAGGTCTTAGCTGATGGCACGATTGGCGAGAAGCCAGCGCGCTTAAGCCTCGATACCAAGCTTAATATTGGGCAGGTGGAGTGCTTGCACTTAAATGCTGCCCATGCCCAGTCTATCCAAGGCCTCAATTGCGATGACCAGCACCATGAGCTCGAGTTGTTGGGCTTTGGTAGTGGCAATGTGGCGTCCTTACCACGCACTGAGGTGAGCCTCCAGCGGGCGCTGACGGCCACGCCTGAGGTAGCTGCTGATGCCTTAGGCAAGCAGTATAAGGTGGCGATTTTAGCTTTTGGCCCGCTGAGCCATACGCTGTTGCCACTTGCTTGTGAGCAGGACTACACCCTGATCAACATGCGCTTTATTAAGCCGTTAAATGAGGCTTTGGTACACTTACTGGCAGCGCAATATGACCTGCTGGTGACCGTAGAAGAGGGTGCGGTCTGCGGTGGTATTGGTGAGGAGATTGACGCGGTGGTAGCCCAGATGTCTGGGGAGCATCACGCCTGCGTGCTGAATATTGGCTTGCCTGATAACTTTATTATGGAGGGAACGCGGCAGGAGATCTTTACGGAGTTGGGTTTAACTGCGGAGAAGATCAAGGAGCGCATTAGCGCGAAGCTGCATACCCTGAAGGTGCCTCAGTAGGGGCGTAACCCTAAGTAGGGGGCAAAGCCTGCGCTAAGCAGCGCTGCTCATACTGGCTCTGCGGAGGTAGGAGTTAGGTAGGTAGACTCAAAAGCGTCTCGGCAAACTCCTACTATCAGGGTAAAACACCTGCTTGTAGGCTGTGAAAAGCAACTGACTTCAGAGATGACGCCATGGCAGGCAATCATGCGTGACCTCTCGTAAAGATAGGCTCAGGCTCGCCTGCACCTTTCATCTCGAGGTAGGTGACGTTACCCTCACTTAGCCTTGATGCCATCACTTATGAGGTCACTCATGCCTTACCTCCTTGGGGGATTGTCCTTTGGGGAGAATCTCCTGAGGATGCCTTTGGGGCGGGCGCTGCCCACCCCAAAGGAGCAAGGTGCAGCACCTTGCAGTCCCCATGAGAGCTGTGGGTAAGACTCTCAGCACTAATGATGGAGTTTAAAAGTATTTACCACCAAGCGGCGCTTGAGGCCATCAAGATAAACAGCTAATACAAGCCATCCAATAGTGATCTTCAAAGTAGATCGCTGATCGGTGGGGCTCGGTAAATACTTTTGAACTTCATCACTACCTAATTTGCCGCAGTGGCGTACTGCCCGTTATCTGCCCTGTAGCATCTGGCCCGTATCTTTATCCGCTCCCACGGTTTTCACTTTTCTTTTGCGCGTCAGCGCTTTTCTTTGCGGATTTTTCCTTGTAAGGAGCGAAGCATGCCATCTTTTGACATCGTTTCTGAGCTGAAAAAAGACGAGCTGCAGAATGCCGTCGATAATGCCAATCGTGAGTTACAAACTCGCTACGACTTTAGAGGCGTGGAAGCTTCCTACACCTTAGTCAAGGCGGAAAACTTAGTGAAGCTGGAGGCCAATGAGGACTTCCAAATCCAGCAAATGGATGACATCCTCATGCAAAAGCTCATTAAGCGTGGCCTTGAGGTGACCAGCGCTGAGTTTAAGGAGGTTACTCGCTCCGGCAAGCGCTCCTTACAGCAGGTGGTCTTTAAAGAGGGTATCGATAAGGACTTAGGCAAGAAGATCGTCAAGATCATCAAAGACGCCAAGTTAAAGGTGGACGCGAAGATGAATGACGATACCGTGCGTGTACAGGGTAAGAAGCGCGACGATCTGCAGGCTGCGATTGCAGCCGTAAAGGCCAAGATGAGTGACTTAGGCCAGCCACTGCAATTTACCAATTTCCGTGACTAAGCGCGGGAACGTACTTACGCTTACGGGGAGGTCAGTGACGACAGAGGGCACCTTACTCCCAACGAGGTAGCATCCAAGCTGCTTCTCCCTAGAGGTGGTAAAAGCAGCACAGCTGCTGCTAGTGACCACAAAAAAAGAGTGATCTAATAAGTGACGGCTGCTTAGCTGAGAAATGGCAACGTGCCTCACCTCAAGATGAATGGTTCAGGTGAACTTAAGCCAATCTTAAGCAGGAGCACGTATGATTGCCATAAATGCCGTCATCTATTAAGTCAGGCGTTACTAAGCGTCCCGCACCTCTGACGTAACCTGCCTTTGTTCTTCCTTATTTCTTCGGCCACGAGCGGTGTTTGTGCACTGTGTCGTGGCCGCATCTTTTGGGGCGCTGCCCAAGCGCAATGAGCGCGTAGCCCTGTCTTTTGCCCTGTCTTACTGGACTTTGCTTATGCCATCAACAGCTTCACGTGAGAGCGCGACGACGCCTGACGCGACTACGACCGCTACTGCGGCTCCGGCGCCACAGGAGCAGCCATTCTCTAAAGCTCCAGCGGGAGTAGGGGGCATAGCCACTAACGCGGATTCAACAGCACAGTCCACTACCACAGCTGCCGCTGCTGACGTTAACGCCACCGCTGAGGGCGCTAGAGCAGCTACTGCCACCCCCGAAGGCACAGCCAAGAAAAAGTCCGTCTGGCGCGAAATCCTCTCTAAGCGCATGGGTATCTGCGTGGTAACCGGCTTTGCCTCCGGTATGCCGCTTTTTGTGCTCATTAACCTCCTCTCCGCCTTTTTGCGTAAAGAGGGCTTAGACCTCAAGGTCATCGGCGCCTTTTCCCTCATGATGATCCCTTACACGTGGAAGTTTGTGTGGGCGCCCCTCGTCGACCGCTACCAGATTTTTCACTTAGGACGGCGTAAAGACTGGATCATCCTCTCGCAGGTAGTGCTTATCATCTCCATTGGTGCTATGGGCTTTTTTGACCCGCAGCAGTCCATTGGTATGGTCGCCTTACTGGCAACCATAATCGCATTTTCCTCAGCAACCCAAGACATTGTGCTGGATGCCTACCGCCGTGAGTTTCTCCCAACCCATGAGCTGGGCTTAGGTAATGCCATCTTTGTCAACGCCTATCGTGTGGCGGGCTTAGTGCCTGGCGGTATCTCTCTTATTATGGCCGACTACGTCTCGTGGACGGTAGTCTTTAACTTTACGGCGGCCTGCCTGATCCCATGCCTCATTATGTCGCTCTTTTTGCGTGAGCAAAACATTGCGCATGCTCCACGTAGCTTAAAAGAGGCGGTAGTCGAGCCCTTTCGGGAGTTTATTACGCGCCGTGGCGTCTTAGCCGCGCTCTTTACGGTGTGCTTTGTCTTTCTCTATAAGATTGGCGATAGCATGGCCTTAGCGCTGGCAACCCCGTTTTATATGGACTTGGGCTATAACCTCACCACCATTGGTATTGTGGCCAAAAACGTGGGCCTGTGGTCAACCGTGATTGGCGGCTTATTAGGTGGTGTCTTTATGCTGAAGCTGGGCATCAACCGTGCGCTGTGGATCTTTGGTTTTATTCAGCTGGTAACCATCTTAGGCTTTGTCTTGCTGGCGCATTTAGGTCAGTATGGCACGCCATCTGTGTGGCTCTTAGCTGTAGTGCTGATAGGTGAGTACGGCGGTGGTGGATTAGGCACCTCGGCCTTTGTCGCCTTTATCGCCAAAGAAACCAACCCTGTCTATACCGCAACGCAATTGGCGCTGCTTTCCAGTTTCTCGGCGGTGCCACGCACTTTCTGTAACGCTACCACGGGCTATTTAGTCGAGGGCTTAGGCTGGGAAAACTTCTTTATTCTCTGCACGGCGCTGGCAGTGCCTGGCATGTTGCTGCTATTTAAGGTAGCTCCATGGAATCAAAAGGATGATTCAGTAGCACCGAGCGCTTAGTGCTAAAGCACTTGCGGTACTGGAGCCACTTAAGCCGGTGCAGACACGGGGAGCGTGGTAGTGGTAGTAGGGGCACGCATGATGGCCTTAAGCTACAGCATCTCTTAAGGCAGTCATTCCGAGGAGAGAGGAGAGTAGGGGCTTTAGCTGTAGTAGTTGCAGTAGCAACGATGCTGGCGGCCTCTGTGGTAGTGGCCTGCCTGCTTGCTTCGCTGCACCGCCCTTGCCTCATCACCACAGCCCACAGAGTGAGCTGAGCTAAACCCCATCCATCACTGTAGTGCTGCGCCCTGCAACACTCCCCTGTACCAGCGTAGGGAACCTCAAAAGCGCCTGACGGCGCCTTATCTCAAGATCGCAAGAGTAACGCTTCAGCACACACCTACTCTCAGGATCAAACACCTGCTTATTAGGCCGCTACTTCCTGTGGGATTTGCTTTTGGGGATAATCTCGTATCACCATACGCGACACCACCGCTGGAGCGGCTGGGGCGGGCGCTGCTATCACCAAAAGAGAGCACGCTGCCCCCAGATCTCTCTCCCCAAAATCCTCTACATTGACCTCGCACTTACACCTCACTCCTACCCTTCCATCCCACTTATTACCCCGCCTGCTCTCTTTTGTGCACCGTTTCAGGTCAAAAGAATTCAAAGCAGCTCACAAAGGCGCAATGGCGCCCCAGTACCCACCCTAAAGCACTTACCTTTTTGTGCTACAATCCTTGTCTTGATGCCTACCTCTATTCCCGATGGATATCATAGGAGCGCGCACAACTAAGCAGAGTTAATTCGCAGTCACCGGCAGTAGGTTTAGGATCGTCTCCTCTTCCCCGCCACGTCCACGGCAGATAGCTTTGCTTCAAGCTTTCTTATCGTTGGCTCAGGTTCGCCTGATCTGACATAAGCGTTTCTCAGGACTGAGGGTGCTTGCCACAGCGACAAGCAGCTACCTCAAACGTTACTGTCCCCTTACCAAATCCCTCTACTGTGAGCACAGTCTCTGCGCCTACAGTGGGTGCCTTTGGCCGATGCTTAAGCTTCCGTGGCGGTGGTTTAAGCGTCAGACAGTGCTTGAGGTATCTGACGCCAAGGGTACGAGCACTAACGCTGGTGGCTACTTCAGGTCACTCTCTTACCCTGCCTTACCACCTAAAGCGGCTTTTCCCCTGTTCTGACCTCCGCTTGACCCTCCCCTTGACTACCCACTTCCAGACACGCTTACGGCCTTAACTGTAAACGTTTGTACAGGTTGTCTCTCTGGCGGAGTGATTGGCACGCATTCTCGTTGGGATTTAGTTTGTGAGAGCAAGCGCTGCTCTGGCTACGCCTATCTTTTGGCGGCTATCGGCCACTAAAAGAGGCGCTTGGCGTCAGCGGGCGCGGTTTTTTGCAAAGTAAAAGGTACTATCACAAGGTTCGTCTCAGAGCGCCTCTGAAGTGCTCGGATCCCTTGAAGCGGGCAATTTCACTTTTTTCGTGACTGTTGTCCCTTTTAAGAGGTGACCTTTGCGTAAGTGACGCTTCCTTGTGGCAAGCTAGCACCTAAACCTAGTAGAGGTTAGTCGTGGTACGTGGAGCGTAGCTCCGTATAGTTTGTTTTGGAATCAACCGCCTATGATTAACATCAATAAAGGATTGGATCTGCCTATCAGCGGCCAACCTGAGCAGACCATAGGTGTAAGTCCAGAGGTGAAGCACGTCGCCCTCTTGGGAGCATGCGATTACCTAGGCTTGCGTCCGTCTATGTCTGTGGAGGTTGGAGACACCGTTAAGAAAGGCCAGGTGCTGTTCGCGGATAAGAAAAATCCAGGTGTGTGTTTTACCGCCCCTGCCGCCGGTACCGTTGTGGCCATTAACCGTGGTGAACGCCGTGCCTTCCAGTCGCTCGTCATTGAAGTTGATCCAGCAGGTGCTGCTGTCGAGTTCAAGAAGACTCCAGCCGACAAGCTGATGGATCTGACGAGCAAGGAAGTGAAGGAGGAGCTCCTTGCCTCGGGTATGTGGACGGCCTTCCGTACCCGCCCATTTGACAAGGTGCCAAATCCTAACACCGTGCCTCACTCCATCTTCGTCACTGCCATGGACACCAATCCTCTGGCAGCTGATCCAAAGGGCATTATCCACGCTGAAGAAGAGGCCTTTGTCAATGGCTTAACCGTGTTAAGCCGCTTAGGCGACTTCAAGATCTTTGTCTGCCACGACGACAAATCGATCCCATTAAGCAAAGCCCCTAACATCGCTGAAGAGATGTTCACCGGCCCACACCCAGCGGGCTTACCTGGCACTCACATCCACTACTTAGACCCAGTCTCTGAGACTAAGACGGTGTGGCACTTAGGCTACCAAGATGTGATCGCCATCGGCCATCTCTTTGTTGAGGGTGAGTATTACAACAAGCGCGTGATCGCCATTGGCGGCCCAAATGCCAAGGAGCCACGCCTGATCAATACCATCCAAGGCGCTTCGATCTCGGAAATTACTAAAGACGAGATCATTGATTCCGAGTACGGTGTGCGCGTTATCTCCGGCTCTGTCCTCTGGGGCACCGCCGCTGTCGGCCCATTTGCCTACTTAGGCCGTTACAACCTGCAAGTCTCGACCATCGAAGAGGGTAAGATGAACGAGCTCTTAGCATGGTTAGCCCCTGGCTTTAAGCGTCACTCTGTCTCGCGTGCTTTTGCCTCGCACTTCTTTAAGCCTGCCGAGTACACCTTTAACACTGCGTTAAACGGTGGTCATCGTCCAATGGTGCCAATCGGCCTTTATGAAAAGGTCTTCCCATTTGACATGGAACCTACCATGTTACTGCGCGCCATCGACATCAATGACGTGGATCAGGCTAAGCTCTTAGGCTGCTTAGAGTTATCTGAAGAAGATGTGGCTTTATGCACCTACGTCTGCCCAGGCAAAGCCGATTATGGTCAACTCCTGCGCAGAAGCTTGACCAAGATTGAGGTGGAGGGCTAAGCCGTGCTGTTATCCATGTTTCAGAAGATAGCGCCAATGTTTGAGAAGGGCGGCGTCCTTGAGAAGCTGTTCCCTCTCTACGAAGGCACTCTCACGCTGTTATATTCCTCGGGCCACGTAACCACGGGCAATACTCATGTGCGCGACTTTATTGACTTAAAGCGCATCATGATCATTGTCTACTTCGCACTGTTCCCAGCCATGATTTGGGGCTGGTACAACGTCGGTGCGCAGACCGTGATGGCCTTTGCCAGCATGCCAAATGGTGCTGAGTTAGCAGCTGTTGACTATGCCTTATTCAGCGCTGACTACCACTATGCCATTGTGCAGCTGTTAGGTGGTTCGCTGGGTACCGATGCGGGACTTTATAGCAAGTTCTTAATCGGCTTAGTCTACTTCCTGCCAGTCTACATCGTCGTCTTTGTCGTCGGTGCTTTCTGGGAAGTGCTGTTCTGCATCGTGCGCCGCCACGAGATTAACGAAGGCTTCTTCGTTACCTCCATTATCTTTGCGCTGATCGTTCCACCAACCATGCCTTTATGGCAGGCTGCCTTAGGTATCTCCTTTGGTGTGGTGATCGCCAAGGAAGTGTTCGGTGGTACTGGCCGTAACTTCATGAACCCAGCCTTAGCTGGTCGTGCGTTCCTCTTCTTTGCCTATCCAGCTTCGATCTCTGGTACCAATTGCTGGGTGCCTGTCGACGGCTTCTCCGGTGCTACCCCACTGGCTCAATGGCAAGAGGGTGGTGAGGCTGCCTTAGTCAACATCGCTGGCGAGAAGATCACGTGGATGGACGCCTTCTTAGGTAACATCCCTGGCTCCATGGGTGAGGGCTCGACCCTCATGATCCTGGTCGGTGCTTTAATCATCATCGGCTTAGGCATCGCTTCATGGCGCATTATGGCTGGTGTGCTGGTTGGCGCTTTCCTCTGCTCCTCGCTCTTTAACGCCGTCGGCTCTGACACCAATATGATGTTCTCGATGACCTTCATCTGGCACTTAGTATTGGGTGGCTTTGCTTTCGGTACTGTCTTTATGGCAACCGACCCTGTATCGTCCGCCTTTACCATCAGTGGTAAGTGGGCTTACGGTATTTTAATCGGTGTCATGGTGGTGCTGATCCGTGTGGTCAATCCAGCTTATCCAGAGGGCATGATGCTCGCCATCCTGTTCGCTAACTGCTGGGCTCCTTTATTTGACTACTTAGCAGCCAACCGCAACATCAAGAGGAGACTGGGTCGTGCTTAAGCTCAATAAAGACTCCGTTTTCGGCACCTTTGTCGTCACCATTGGCCTGTGCTTAGTGTGCTCGGTGCTGGTGTCGAGTGCTGTGGTGGCTTTAGGGCCATTCCAGCAGGCCGCTATCGCCAATGACCGTCAGGTGAACATCCTGCGTGTGTCTGGCTTTGACATCGAAGGTTCGGTGGCTGAAACCTACCAAAAGCACATTGAGGCTAAGCTCCTTGACGTGGCTACTGGCAAGTTCACCGATGCCTCTTCTGCTGAGGCTGATGCCTTTAACTTCCAATCCTTAGCTAAGAACCCTGACTACAATGTTGCGATTCCTGCTGAGGAAGACACTGCGAAGATCCGTACCCGCACTAAGTTAATGCCAGTGTTCTTATCCAAGGACGAGGCTGGTCAGATCGTGCGCTACATCCTGCCATTCTATGGTCAAGGTCTGTGGTCGACCATGTACGGTTATGTCGCTGTCGGCCCTGATGGCAACACCATTCAAGCTGTGACCTTCTACAGCCACGGTGAGACCCCAGGCTTAGGTGGTGAGATTGACAACCCTAACTGGCAAGCCCAGTGGGTTGGCAAGAAGATCTTCAAGGAAGATGGCACCTTAGGTTTCATCATCAAGAAGAATGCTGACCACGTAGGCGAGGGTAAGGACTACGAGGTAGATTCCTTATCCGGTGCTACTTTAACCACCAATGGCGTTGATAACTCCACTCGCTACTGGTTCAATGTGGCTTACAAGCCATTCTTAGAGAATCTGCGCAAGGGGGAGATCTAAATGAGTGAAGTCAAGTCTCCTACTTGGAAAGAGGCCCTTTTAGATCCGCTCATCGCAAACAACCCTGTGATGGTGCAGATTCTGGGTATCTGTTCCTCGTTAGCAGTTACGTCCTCGATGAAGACTGCGTTCGTGATGGGTATTTCGGTGACCTTAGTTACCGCCTTCTCGAACTTAGCCGTGTCGGCCGTGCGTAACTACATTCCAGGCTCGGTACGTATTATTGCCCAGATGACGGTAATTGCCTCGCTGGTAATTATCGTGGATCAGATCTTAAAGGCCTTTGCTTACGATCTGTCCAAGCAGTTATCCGTGTACGTGGGCTTAATTATTACCAACTGTATTGTGATGGGCCGTACTGAGGGCTTTGCCTTGAAGTACCCACCAATCCCATCGTTCTTTGACGGTTTTGGTAATGGTTTAGGCTACGCTCTGGTGCTGTGCATCATCGCCACCATCCGTGAGATCTTTGGCTCCGGTTCGTGGTTTGGCATCACCCTCTTTGAGACCGTGAACAATGGCGGCTGGTATGTCCCATGTGGCTTATTAGTGATGCCACCTTGCGGCTTCTTCTTAGTGGGCCTGCTGATCTGGTTAGTTAAGGTCTATCGTAAGGACCTGCAAGAGCAGCCAGAGTATGATACCCATCGGGAGGATTACTAATCATGCTAGAGCATTACCTCTCACTCTTTGTTAAGAGTGTCTTTATCGAGAACATGGCTTTAGCCTTCTTCTTGGGTATGTGTACGTTCTTGGCGGTGTCCAAGAAGGTGACCACATCCGCAGGTTTAGGTGCTGCCGTGATCATGGTGCAGGTTTTAGCTGTACCAGTGAACAATCTCGTCAACACCTACGTGTTAAAGCCTGATGCTTTAGTTCAAGGTCTTGACCTCTCGTTCTTGAGCTTCATTACCTACATTGGTGTGATTGCGGCCATTGTGCAGATCTTGGAGATGTTCCTCGACAAGTTCGTGCCATCGCTGTACAGCGCCTTAGGTATCTTCCTGCCACTGATCACTGTAAACTGCGTGATTTTCGCCGGCGTGTCGTTCATGGTGCAACGTGAGTACACCTTTGCCGAGTCGGTGGTTTACGCCTTTGGTTCCGGTGGTTCGTGGGCTTTAGCCATTATTCTGCTGTCTGCTATTCGCGAGCGCTTAAAGTACTCCGATCCACCAGCAGGCTTACGTGGTATTGGTCTGGTGTTCATCACTGCTGGCCTGATGGCTATTGGCTTCATGTCCTTCTCGGGCATTCAGCTCTAAAAAGGGGTCTGCATGTTTACAATTGTGTCAGGCGTGGTGATGTTTGTGGTGTTGGTGGCGGTACTCGTCGCCCTCATCCTCGTTGCCAAGCGCTTATTAGTGAGCTCAGGTGACATCACTATTGGCATCAATGGTGATCCATCCTTAGCAGTGACGTGTCCTGCGGGCAACAAGCTGTTAAACGACTTATCCGAGAAGGGTATTTTCGTTTCGTCTGCTTGCGGCGGCCGTGGTGCTTGCGGTCAATGCAAGGTGCAAGTGACCAAGGGTGGTGGCGATGTGCTGCCAATTGAGTACTCGCACTTTACGAAGCGTCAGATCCGTGAAGGTTGGCGTTTAGCCTGCCAGGTGACGGTGAAGAACGACTGCGAGATCAAGCTGGCACCAGAGATTTTTGGTGTGAAGAAGTGGGAATGCACCGTCATTTCCAACGAGAACGTGGCTACCTTTATTAAGGAGTTACGTTTAAAGGTACCAGAGGGCGAGGAAGTTCCATTCCGCGCTGGTGGTTACATTCAGATCGAGGCTCCAGCTCACACTGTGTACTACAAGGATTTTGATATCCCTGAGAAGTACCGTGCTGACTGGGATCACTTTGGTCTGTTTGACCTTGTGTCCAAGGTTGACCACCCATCCTTACGTGCCTACTCGATGGCCAACTACCCTGATGAGAAGGGTCTCATTATGCTGAACGTGCGTATTGCGACCCCACCACTTCGTCAGTTAAAGGAGATCCCACCTGGAATCATGTCCTCCTACATTTGGAGCTTGAAGCCAGGCGACAAGGTCACGATTTCCGGCCCATTTGGTGAGTTCTTTGCTCGCGAGACTGACAACGAGATGGTGTTCATCGGCGGCGGTGCTGGTATGGCGCCAATGCGTTCGCACATCTTTGATCAGTTAAAGCGTTTAAACACCAAGCGTCGCATCTCCTTCTGGTATGGTGCTCGTTCGCTGAAGGAAGCCTTCTACGTGGATGAGTTCAACCAGCTGGCCAAGGAGCATCCAAACTTCACTTGGCACTTAGCCTTATCTGACCCACTTCCAGAGGACAACTGGACTGGTCTGACTGGCTTTATTGCCAACGTGCTGTATGAGCAGTACTTACGTGATCACAAGAATCCAGAGGACTGCGAGTACTACATGTGCGGTCCTCCAATGATGACCAAGTCTGCGGTGGACATGCTGCACAGCTTAGGTGTTGAAGACGAGAACATCCTCTTCGACAACTTTGGCGGTTAATAAGATCGCGGCTACAGGGGCGTGCGAGCGTCCCTGTGGAGAAAGGAAAAAGGGAGAGCCTTGGGGCCCTCCCTTTTTTCTTGGGCGCGAAAAAGCCAAAGATGACGCCGCGCGTCAAGACGAGAGCAGAGAAGCAGGGCGCAAAGGCGTAAAGGCGCCATGACCTCTGGCACCATAGAGGCAGTGGCGCGGTAGGACGACGCAGGGTGATATCAGACGCGAAACGGAAGAAGAGAGCGAGCGCACAGACGCAAGCTGCGTAAAGGCACTGCCTGCCTAAAAGCACTGTCTGCGCACAAGCGAGCCACAAGCAGCGCTGTGAGCAGGGGACAGGTGCGCATGGTGCGCAAGGTGCGGGGCGCAAGGGCATCGAGGCAGGCCCCAAGACGGGAAAAGCAATAGGTGAGTGGTAGGCATCAGCGCAGAGAGGTGAGCACTACTGAACAGTACAGAAAGTTCCACCATAGGTTTAGGCAGTCTTCAGCTTCTGGCCATTGAGGATTAAATTAGCCAGAACAGTTGGGTCAACCACCTT